>JADFWE010000144.1 GCA_015222915.1 Pseudomonadota bacterium
GGCGTGGTGTTACGTTTTGGTAAACATGTAGAGACCACGCAGAAAGGTCTGCACTGGCATCTCCCTACACCCATAGAAAAAGTTATCAAAGTCGATATCACCAAGGTACACACTGTGCCATTGCGTGCCACCATGCTGACCCAGGATGAGAATATCGTCGATCTCGAAGGTTCTGTGCAATACCAGGTAGCGGATGCAACGGCTTATCTGTTCAGCGTACGCCACCCTGAGCTGGCATTGTCGCAGGCGACTGAGAGTGCGATACGCCAGAGTATCGGCCGTACCAAGATGGATTATGTCATCACCGAAGGCCGTGGTCAGATCGCGGTTCAGGTAAAAGACATCATACAGAAAATTATCGATAGTTACGGCACCGGCATGCATGTCATCAAAGTCAACATTCAGCATGCGCGCCCTCCCGAGCAGGTGAAAGATGCGTTTGATGATGTGACGCAGTCGCGAGAAGACGAAGAGCGCCTTAAGAATGAAGCGCAGACATATAGTAACGGCGTTATTCCTAAAGCACGTGGTCAGGCTGCTCGTATCCGCGAAGAGGCTGATGCTTACAAGAATGAAGTGGTGGCCAATTCTGAAGGTGAGACCAAACGTTTCACACAGTTACTGAAAGAGTACAAAAAAGCCCCGGAGATCACACGTGAGAGACTGTACCTGGACATGATGGAGTCTGTGCTGAACAACAGCTCTAAAGTACTGGTCGATGTCAAAGGCAGCAATAACCTTATGTATCTGCCGCTGGATAAGCTGATGTCAAAGAGTGCCACGGACGAAGCATTGTCGAGCAGCTTGAATAATGTTCAACAGCAGCAGCGCCTGGCCAATCAGCGAAAACTGACGAACCAGCGCAACCGAGTCAATAATCTGCGCAGCAGAGGTAATGAATAATGTCTATCAATATTCTTAAGTTTGGTGTTCCGGCACTTCTGCTGGCGTTGTGGCTGAGTGTTTTTACTGTCGATGAACGTGAAAATGCCATCCTGCTGAAATTCGGTGAGATCACCGGTTACGATTTCTCTCCTGGTCTGCACTTCAAGATTCCGCTGATCAATAACGTGATCAAGTTCGACCGCCGTATCCTGACCATCGACCAGAAACCTGAGCGTTTCCTGACCCTCGAGAAAAAAGATCTGATCGTCGATTCCTATGTGAAGTGGCGTATCACCGATGTGGTGCAGTACTATAAGACGACAAAAGGTGATGAGAATCAGGCCGGACGTCTGTTGTACCAGAACATCAATAACGGTCTGCGTGACGAGTTCGGTAAGCGTACCGTACAGGAAGTAATCGCCGGTGACCGTACCGAGATCATGGGTATCATGACCGCGCAGGCATCAGAGAAAGCGAAAAAACTGGGTATCGAAGTGATCGACGTCCGCATCAAGAAGATCGATCTACCTGATCGTGTCAGTGAGTCGGTCTACAGTCGTATGCGTGCAGAGCGTGAGCGTGTCGCCAAAGAGTTCCGTTCACGCGGTGCTGAAGCAGCCGAACGTATCCGCGCCGATGCTGACAGGCAGAGCCGTATCATCCGTGCAGAAGCCTACCGTGATTCCGAGATCGACCGCGGTGAAGGTGATGCCAAAGCGACCGAGATCTATGCCAAGGCATATACCCAGGACCAGGAATTCTACAAGTTTTATCGCAGCTTAAATGCGTATAAATCGAATTTCTCCAGTTCTGATGACGTCATCCTGCTGGAACCTGACTCTGACTACTTCCGTTACTTCAAGGACTCGTCAGGCAAGAAGAAATAAGCGATGTGGGAGAGTATTATCCCGGCACTTGCCCTGGTGCTAGTGTTTGAAGGTATGCTGCCTTTCATGAGCCCGGAAAAGTGGCGGCAGGCGATGTCGCAGGCAGCGCAGCTGCCGGATAACGTACTGCGGGGCATGGGGTTTTTCAGCATGCTGGCGGGTGTGGTCATCCTTTATCTGGCGCACTAGGTAGACCCTGTAACCGGTCCTATTAAGTAATCATTTTATGACAACAAAAAAACACTGGATATTGCCTGAAGGTATCGAAGAAGTGCTGCCCGAACAGGCGGCACGCTTCGAAGCGATGCGCCGTTTGTTGCTCGACCTGTATGCCAGCTGGGGATACGAGCTGGTGATGCCGCCGACTCTGGACTTTATCGAGTCACTGCTTACCGGTACCGGTCATGATCTTGATCTGCAGACCTTCAAGCTGGTCGATCAGTTATCGGGCCGTACCCTGGGTCTGCGCGCAGATATGACACCGCAGGTGGCACGTATCGAAGCGCATCAGCTGCGACGCGATGTGCCAACACGGTTATGTTACATCGGCACCGTGTTACGTACCCGTCCTGAATCTATCGGTGACAGCCGCAGTCCGCTGCAGGTCGGTGCCGAGTTATACGGCCATGCCGGTGTCGAGTCAGAGGTCGAGATCATCGGCCTGATGTTACAGACCTTTGCGGCCATGGAGATCGATGATATCTACCTGGATCTGGGTAATGTCGATATCTACCGTGGTCTGGCGAAACAGGCTGGCTTATCAGCAGAAGTCGAAGGCCAGCTGTTCGAGATGCTTCAGCGTAAGGCGGTTACCGAGATCGATAGCCTGTTAAGCAGTCTGGATATCGCGGTCGATATGAAGGCCATGCTGGCCGGTCTGTCATCATTGAATGGTGACAGTTCTGTATTCGATAAAGCCAGAACACTACTGGCTGACGCTGACAGTTCCGTTAAACAGGCGATAGACTATCTCGAGAAAACAGCCGAGTTGATGGAGCAGAGATTTGGCCTGGTCAAGATTAACTTCGATCTGGCAGAACTGCACGGTTATCACTACAAGACCGGTGTCGTGTTCGCGGCCTTTGTCCCTCAGCTGGGGCAGGCGATAGCACGCGGCGGTCGTTATGATGATATCGGTGAGGTGTTCGGCCGGGCCACGGCGGCCACCGGTTTCAGTACCGATCTGAAAGTGCTGAATCGACTATCTGCAAAGCAGTTTAGCGTACGGGATAAAATATTTGCACCGCTTGAAGCCGACCAGAACGTGGTCGCAGAGCTGCGCGCAGCCGGGGAGATTGTTATCGAACAGCTACCGGGGCAGGGCGCTGATGTGCAGGATACTGCTGTCCAGGACGCCGCATCAATGGGCTGTAATAAGAGTCTTTGTCTGATCGATGGACGATGGACTGTTAAGGACCAGTAAGGAAAGGACCAGGATTATTTTTTCCGCAGATGAACACAGATGAAGGCAAATAAAAATTCAGCTACAGGTTTTTTTATTTGCCTTCATCTGCGTGTATCAGCGGATGAGTTTTTATGCTTTTAATACGAGCTTAAAAAGTTTATTCATTCATATAAAAGTTTAAGGTTTAACCATGTCAAAGAACGTAGTCGTACTCGGAAGCCAATGGGGTGATGAGGGTAAAGGTAAAATTGTTGATCTGTTAACCGATCGTGCAGCTGCAGTTGTTCGCTTCCAGGGTGGACACAATGCCGGTCACACCCTGGTCATCGGTGAAGAAAAAACCGTTTTACACCTGATCCCTTCCGGTATCCTGCGTGACAATGTCATGTGTCTGATCGGTAACGGCGTGGTGTTATCGCCCGATGCATTGTTCAAAGAGCTGGGTGAACTGGAAGCACGCGGCATACCTGCCAGTGAACGTATCGGCATCTCGGAAGCCTGTCCCCTGATCCTGCCTTATCATATCGCTCTCGATCAGGCGCGTGAGATAGCGCGCGGCAAAGCAGCCATCGGTACTACCGGTCGCGGCATTGGTCCATGTTATGAAGATAAGGTGTCGCGTCGTGGTATCCGTCTCGCCGACCTGAAAGATCTGGAGCAGTTCAAAGAGAAACTTGCCGGTGTTATGGAATACCATAACTTCGCGTTGAAACATTATTTCAAACAGGATGAAGTGGATTATCAGACCGTGCTCGACGGTGTGCTCTCATACCGCGATAAACTGTTATCACTGATCGCCGATGTACCAGGCATGATCGACGGTTACCGCAAACAAGGCAAGAGCATCATGTTCGAAGGGGCACAGGGCACACTGCTGGATATCGATCAGGGCACTTATCCTTTTGTTACCTCATCGAATACCACAGCTGGCGGTGCATGTACCGGTAGCGGTATAGGTCCGAAAGATCTGGATTACATCCTGGGCATCACCAAAGCTTACACCACACGTGTCGGTGCCGGTCCTTTCCCGACCGAGTTGTTCGATGATGATAGAGATGATCCGAGCGTCGGTCAGCATCTGGCCACCGTCGGTCATGAAGTAGGGGCGACCACCGGCCGTGATCGTCGCTGCGGCTGGTTTGATGCAGTCGCACTACGACGTGCTGCACAGATCAACAGCCTGACCGGTTTATGCATCACCAAGCTCGATGTGCTCGATGGTCTGGAGACTATCCGTATCTGTAACAGTTATGATTATCAGGGCGACAGCCTGCACATGCCTCCATTAGGTGCTGATGCTATCGAACAATGCACGGCGGTTTATGAATCGATACCGGGCTGGTCAGAATCGACCGTCGGTGTAAAGACACTGGAAGAACTGCCGGAGAATGCCAGGAACTATCTTAAACGTCTGGAAGAGGCGGTCGGCGTGCCGGTCGACATCGTTTCCACCGGTCCTGAGCGTGATGAGACCATCATACTCAGCCATCCGTTTGGATAATGATCAAAGAGAACCGCGTGTATTATAAATCTCGATATTTTGAACTTTCTTAATTATTACGGCACAAATCGGTATCTTCAGCGTATTATCCGTAATGATTGACGCCTGATGTTTGAATAGGAACAAAAAAAGAGCTATACCTGTACTGTGGATATCAAACACAACAAGCTGTTGCACTTCGTACTCATCATGTTATTGATGTTTGCACCGTTGCGCAGTGTGTTTGCCATGCAGTTGATGGCCTGCGACATGGATACGTCGTCGATGGCCACCGTTCAATCTCCTGCTGTAAAGGTTCTATCTTCAGAACATTGCCGGCATATGCAAGGCGCTGAAGCTACTGATACGGTGTCCTCGAACGGTCATCAGGTGAATCGCTGCTGCGATGATATCAGCAGTGCCTGTATGGCTGATTGCCATTTCTCTGCGCCCCTCTCTCTGTATCTTCAGCAGGTTGAATATCTACCCGTACTGCTGAAGACCGAAACATTTGAAAATGTTGCAAACGCACTGATCGTGCGTGAGCTTACGCCGCCTTCAAGACCCCCTGCATCTCTCTATAGTTAATTCGTTTATTTATCAGGTCTGGTCTGTTTCGTTGTTTCGACCAGGCCTTAATAACAGCTTTAATTATGGAGATGGCCATGTGTCGTTCATCTTTGCCCCGTTCGAAATTCTCTGGTGTGGTTTTTTTACGGGCTTTTATCTTTCTTTCCGTACTGCCTGTCGGTAACGCCCTGGCGCTGACTCTAAATCAGGCTGAACAGCTAGCCATACAGTCTGATCCTTTGATCGAAAGTCTGAAAGCTACGTCACGATCTTTTGAAGAAGAATCGTTTGCTTCAGATACATTGCCTGACCCCAGGCTGCGTTTCGGTGCAGTCAATGTGCCAGTCGACACTTTTGACCTGGATCAGGAAAACATGACCCAGCTCAAGGTGGGCATACAGCAGGATTTTCCGGCGGGTGATACGCTGGAATTAAAGTCAGAGCAATCGAAGTATCTGTCACGTTCGGCACTGGCGCTGGCCAGCGATGCCGAGTTGAAGATCCTGCGCGACGTTCGTGAAACCTATCTCAACCTGTATTATGAGACGTCGGCACATCAGATCATCCTCGAGACCAAGGGCCTGTTTTCAGATCTGGTCACTATCACCGAATCGATCTATGCGGCAGGTAGAGCCAGTCAGCAGGATGTCGTGTTGGCGAACCTTGAACTGGCACGACTGGATGATCGAATAACAAAGATCCAGGCTATGGAAGAAGGCTATCGTTCGACGCTGTCGCAATGGATAGGCGATCCCGCATGGAATTCCCTCAGCCTCGAATTTCCTGAGCTGCCGGCTCTGCCTGAGAATGTTGACCTGAACGAGATCATTCCACAGCACCCTCTAATCCGTTCTGAAAGTGCAAAAGTTGATGCCAGTCGACAGATGATCGAGATGGCGAAACAGGAATATAAGCCGGGTTTCAGCGCTACCCTCGATTATGGTTACCGTTCAGGAACGAACAATGATGGTTCTGACCGGGCGGATTTTGTAACAGCACTGGTGAGCATGGATATTCCGCTGTTTACCGAAAACCGGCAGGATAAAAAAGTATCGGCGAGGGTACATAAAACAGCTGCTGCTCAGCATTCAAAAGATGACAAGATCCGATTCCTGAAACAGTACTACGATAAAAATCAGTACCTGTGGCAGCGACTCGGGCAACGGGAAAAACTGTATAGCAACAGTATCCTCATCTCAGCAAAGAATAACACCACGACGGCTTTAACTGCCTATCAGAGTGGCGTGTCAGAATTTAATACGCTGATGCGCGCCGAAATAACCGAACTGGATATCCGTCTCGAAGATCTGCGGGTGCGTGTTGATCGCGCCGCTACACAGGCGAGACTGCTCTACATTACCGGAGATGCTAACAATGAAACAAAATAAAATTATCGCCTCTGTGGCTGTCGTGGTGTTGGCCGGTTATCTCGTACTGGGTAATGCGGGTACGGTCGTTGCCGGAGAAGACAAGGAGATACTCTACTGGGTCGCGCCGATGGATCCGAACTACCGTCGCGACAGACCGGGTAAATCACCGATGGGTATGGACCTTATCCCTTTCTATGCGGGTGATGATGTCAGCAGCAGTACGGTAACCATATCACCGACCGTGGTGCAGAACCTCGGGGTTCGTACGGCTAAGGCTGACAAAACACGCTTATGGCGTGACATCGATACGGTCGGTTATGTCGATTACGATGAATCAAAAGTCAGTCATATCCATCTGCGTACCGAGGGCTGGATAGAAAAACTGACGGTAGAGTCAGAAGGTGAGCGGGTTAAAAAAGGTGAGTTCCTGTTTGATGTATATTCTCCCTTACTTGTCAGTGCACAGGAAGAACTGGTGACGGCAATCGCCACCGGAAATAAAAACCTGATCGCTGCATCAAAAGAACGTCTGTCGGCACTGGGTATCTCCAGTAAGCAGATTCGCAAGCTGGAAAAGAACCGCAAGGTAAAACAGATCATCTCTGTTTACGCACCACAGGATGGAGTGGTTGCAAAATTTCCTGTTCGTGACGGCATGTTCGTGAACCCGTCAAAAAGTGTCATGACGCTGGCAGATCTGTCGAGTGTCTGGCTGTTAGCCGAAGTATTCGAGCGTCAGGCAGAATGGGTCAAAGTCGGGCAGCCTGCCGAGGTAAGGCTGTCCTATATTCCAGGTCGTGTATGGCAGGGCAAGGTCGAATACATCTACCCGACTCTTGATCCTAAAACACGCACCTTAAAAGTTCGTCTGCGTTTTGAAAATCCTGATGAAAAACTCAAGCCGAACATGTACGCCAATGTGAAAATATTTGGTGGTGCCAAACGGGACACTATCGTCATCCCACTTGAAGCGTTGATCCGTACCGGCCGTGAAGAACGGGTGATCATCGCGCTGGGTGAGGGACGTTTCGAAGCGCGCAATGTAAAGGCCGGTATCGAGAGTGGCGATTTTGTCGAGATACTTGAAGGTCTTGATGAAGATGAAGATGTCGTAACATCGGCTCAATTCCTGATCGACTCGGAAGCCAGTATGCGCGCCAGCCTTAACCGTATGGCTGAGCCGAAAAAAGAAGGAGATGAGTAATCATGTTGGCAAAAATTATCGAATGGTCGATAGACAACCGTTTTATGGTGTTGATGCTGGCCTTTATACTCACCGGCCTTGGCGTGTACTCGGTAAAAGAGATCCCACTGGATGCACTGCCGGATCTGTCTGATGTACAGGTTATCATCAAGACGTCTTATCCCGGTCAGGCGCCGCAGGTGGTCGAAGATCAGGTAACCTATCCGTTGACCACAGCTATGTTGTCGGTACCAAAAGCAGTAAACGTTCGTGGTTATTCATTCTTCGGTGATTCGTATGTCTATGTCATCTTCGAAGACGGCACCGACCTGTACTGGGCAAGATCACGGGTACTGGAGTATCTGAGTCAGGTGACCAGCAAGCTGCCTTCTGCAGCGAAACCCGAGCTTGGGCCGGATGCGACCGGTGTCGGCTGGGTTTATGAATATGCATTGGTCGACCGTACAGGAGGTACTGATCTTTCTCAGCTGCGCAGTATCCAGGACTGGTTCCTGAAATATGAGCTGCAGACCGTTCCCGGTGTTTCTGAAGTGGCCACCATCGGCGGTATGGTCAAGCAGTATCAGGTGGTGCTCGATCCTGACAGTCTGCGTGCTTATGGTCTGCCGCTGTCGAAAGTGAAAACAGCGATACAGCGTGGCAACCAGGAAGTCGGGGGTTCCGTCATCGAGATGGCGGAAGCGGAGTACATGGTCCGTGCCACAGGTTATGTCGATGAACTGGATGACCTGCGCAACATCCCGTTGGGGGTCAATGATCAGGGAACGCCAATATTACTAAAAGACGTCGCTCAGATAAGGCTGGGTCCGCAGCTTCGCCGCGGCATCGCAGAACTGAATGGTGAAGGTGAAGTGGTCGGTGGCGTCATCGTCATGCGCTTCGGTGAAAATGCATTGAAGACGATCAAGGCGGCCAAGGCTAAACTCGAAGAACTATCACGCAGCTTGCCGGAAGGTGTTGAGATCGTCGAAACCTATGATCGCTCTGCATTGATCAAGCGTTCAGTGGAAACCCTGTTCGGAAAACTCATCGAAGAGTTTTTGGTCGTGGCGCTGGTGTGTGCTGTCTTTCTTTTTCACCTGCGTTCAGCGCTGGTTATTATCTTCTCGTTACCTGTTGGGATACTGATCGCCTTCATTGTTATGGATCGTATGGGTATCAATGCCAACATCATGTCACTGGGGGGCATCGCGATAGCAATCGGCGCGATGGTGGATGCCGCCATCGTCATGGTAGAGAACGTGCATAAGCATCTCGAGCACACTGAGATCACTGATGAAAACAGGTGGCAGGTCATCATGGAAGCATCCAAAGAGGTCGGTCCGCCACTGTTCTTCTCGTTGTTGATCATCACTCTCAGTTTTCTGCCGGTGTTTACCCTCGAGGCACAGGAAGGGCGTATGTTTGCGCCACTGGCATTCACTAAAACCTTTGCCATGGCAGGGGCAGCCTTTTTATCGATCACCCTGGTACCGGTATTGATGGGGTACTTTATCCGTGGTCACGTAACCCCGGAACATAAAAATCCGGTGAACCGTTTTCTGATTGCGGTTTATCGACCGGTGATCAATATGGTATTGCACTCACCTAAGCTTATTCTCGGTGTTGCGATGATGCTGGTGGTAGCCGGTATGTGGCCACTGCAGCATCTGGGTTCCGAGTTTATGCCGGAGCTGGATGAAGGGGACCTGCTGTATATGCCCAGTACTTTCCCGGCCGTTTCGGCCGGTAAGGCGCAGCAATTATTACAGCAGACCAACAAACTGATAAAAACCGTACCGGAAGTGAAGACCGTATTCGGAAAGGTCGGCCGTGCAGAGAGCGCCACTGATCCGGCACCGCTCACCATGATAGAGACCACCATCCTGCTCAAGCCGCATGAGCAGTGGCGAGATGGAATGACCATGGACAAGCTTAAAAAAGAACTGAATGAGCTCGTCCAGTTTCCGGGGCTGACCAATGCCTGGGTGATGCCGATAAAAAACCGTATCGATATGCTGGCGACCGGTATCAAAACCCCGGTCGGTATCAAAGTCGCCGGTCCTGATCTGAATGTTATTCAGGATATCGGTAAAGATATCGAAAAAGTATTGTACCAGGTTCCGGGCACTATCTCGGTGTATGCCGAACGTGTGGCCGGTGGGCGATATGTCACGGTCGATATCAATCGACGCGAAGCCGCCCGTTTTGCACTTAACGTAGCCGACATCCAGGAAGTGGTGATGACCGCTGTCGGTGGTATGCGCGTTGCAATGACGGTGGAAGGCCTGGAACGGTATCCGATCAACGTGCGCTATCCGCGCGACGTACGCGACTCACTGGAAAAACTCCGCAACCTGCCGATAGTGACACCCGCGGGTGCGCGTATTCCCCTGGCGGAAGTGGCCGACGTGCGTATCGATAATGGCCCCGGCATGATCAAGACCGAGAATGCCCGGCTCAACGGCTGGATCTATATCGATATCGAAGGCCGTGATCTGGGGTCATACGTGATCGATGCACAGCAGACGGTTGCCGACCAGATCAAACTACCGCCAGGATATTCTATATCGTGGTCAGGTCAGTATGAGTTTATGGTGCGCGCTGTAGAACGTCTGACCACGGTGGTGCCGGTTACCCTGGTGATCATCATCCTGCTGCTGTATATGAACTTCCGTAACCTGACCGAAGTGCTGATCATCATGGGTACGCTGCCGATGGCACTGGTCGGTGGTTTCTGGCTGTTGTACCTTCTGGACTACAATATGTCGGTAGCCGTCGGTGTCGGTTTTATCGCTCTCTCGGGCGTGGCGGTAGAGATCGGTGTGCTGATGCTGGTGTATCTGAATCACGCTCTGGAAGATCATCGCCAGGCAGTCGAGAGCAAAGGCAGTGTGCTGACCGTCGAAGAGATCCGTTCAGCGGTGATCGATGGTGCACTGTTAAGGGTGCGTCCTATCATGATGACCGTGGCAGCGATCATCGCCGGTCTGTTACCGATCATGCTCGGTGGTGGTACGGGTTCTGAGGTCATGCGCCGAATAGCCGCACCGATGGTCGGTGGAATGGTCAGTGCCACCTTGTTAACATTAGTGGTGATTCCGGCGGTGTTCCTGATATGGAAGAGTATGGGGCTGAAGAAATCTCAGGCGCATTTGTAAAAAATATTTTAGTCAGCAGATGGATGCAAATTAAAACAGACAGCTATTACTGTCATCCTGAATGTTTTTTGTGAAGGATCTTGCACGGTTTTTATGGTTGTTAGATCCTTCGGCTTCACTGCGTTACGCTCAGGATGACAAAATAAACAAATCCTGATTTTTATAAGCGTTTATCTGCGGACAAAGTGTTTTACCGTTTAAAAATAACAGTGATATAAATTAATGACAATAAAAATAGAATACTTCAGTGATGTGTTATGTATCTGGGCTTATGCTGGTCAGATACGGATGGATGAGCTGAAACAGACCTTTGCTGATGAGATTGAAATCGAATATCGCTTCGTACCCATCTTTGGTGCAGGCAGGCAGCACGTTGAAAATGTATGGAAAGATGAAGGCGGTCTGAAAGGTTTTAACGCACACCTGCAGAAGGTGGCAGAAAACTGGGATCATGTAGAGATATCAAAAGCTCTCTGGCTGGATGTAACACCTCAGTCTTCGACGGCAGCTCATCATTATCTAAAAGCGATACAGCTACTGGAAAAAAAGGCGGACACCTGTAATACAGCTCTGGATGAATTTAATGGACGGTCGCGTTTTGAGCAGGCTATCTGGTTATTTAGAGATGCTTTTTTTCGACAGGGCAGAGATATATCACAACGTCAGGTACAGGATGAAATTGCCGGGCAACTGAACTTTTCTCTACAGTCTGTTTCAGAAGTACTGGATTCAGGCGAAGCTATTGCTGAGCTGCACAAAGATGATGTGGCAAAGCAAAATTACAATGTGCCGGGTAGCCCGACACTGGTATTGAATGAAGGTCGGCAGATGCTCTATGGCAATGTCGGTTATCGCATCATCGACGCCAACGTTCGCGAGCTGTTGCATAATCCAGAGCAGGGCGAAGCCAGCTGGTGCTGATAGATCGGTATAGCCGTTTAGTTTAGATGTTTTGAAAATTCTTTATTAGAAACATATCGCGTGCGTCTACATCTGGAGGAATTACGTTTTAATACGAGAAATGTGTTATTCGATTGAGCGTTTATGCTTAA
>JADFWE010000019.1 GCA_015222915.1 Pseudomonadota bacterium
GATGAGATTCTTTCGAATGAAGAAGTTCGAGAAGTCTATCTTGGCCGGGATTTTCGTCTATAAATAGGGCTATACAATAATAAACAGAGATAACGGAGATACATAACGACACAGTTTATTCGCACGGAATATTCGCATGGAACCGTAAGGCATAAGAAATGATGACCAGATAAATGCCGACCGAACAAAAAACAGTACATGCGAGCGAGTTTGTGTCCACAGATACACTATGAAGCCAACACTTCAACTAAAACTAGGCCAGCATCTCACGATGACACCTCAGCTGCAGCAGGCAATCCGCCTGTTACAGCTATCAACACTGGAGCTGCAGAGCGAAATCCAGCAGACGCTGGAAGAGAACCCCATGCTGGAGCAGACCGAGGACAGCCTCGAAAACCCGGCTGAGAATGCCCCGGATAGTCAGGCGCTGGAAAATCAGGCACTCAGCGACAAAGACGCCAGTGAGCGCACAGCAGAGAACGAAGATCCGCACATCGATATGGAAAACCGTCAGGAGATGCCCGACGAGTTAGCGGTGGATTCCAGCTGGGAAGACACCTACGATATCACCACGGCTACCGCCCCCAGCAGCCAGCAAAGCAGTGATTCGAACAACAATTTCCTGGAGAACCAGAGCCTTGAGGGAGACACCCTCAATGAGCATATGATCTGGCAGCTGCAGAATTCACAGTTCAGCGACGTCGACCACATAATCGCCATCGCCATCATCGACGCCCTCAATGACGATGGTTACCTGACCGAATCGGTGGAAGACATCTACGGCGGCTTAAAGGATGAACTGGATATCGATCTCGACGAAGTGGAAGCCGTATTACACCGCATCCAGCGCTTTGACCCGGTCGGCATCGCCGCCCGCGACCTCAGAGAATGCCTGCTGCTGCAGCTGGAACAGTTCGATTCGCAGACACCGGGGCTGGCCGACGTCAAGAACATCATCGAATTTCATCTCGACCTGCTCGGCGCACACGATTACGCCCGGCTACAGAAAAAAACCCGCCGCGATGAACAGCAGCTGCAAAAACTGATCACCTTTATCCAGGCGCTCAATCCAAAACCCGGTGCTGCCATCTCCAGCAACAAGGCGCAGTATGTGGTCCCCGATATCTTCGTGCGCAAGATCAACGGTCAGTGGAGCATCAGCCTGAACCCGGAAGCGGCGCCAAAGGTTAGGATTAACACTGTCTACGAAAAGCATCTGAAAGCTGCCGGCCGTGGTAACGCCACCAGCCACCTGCGCAACAGCCTGCAGGAAGCCCGCTGGTTCCTGAAGAGCCTGCAGAGTCGCAGCGACACCCTGCAGCGCGTTGGCAGCGCCATCGTCAAACGCCAGCGACTCTTTCTGGACTATGGCGACGAAGGCATGAAACCCATGGTGCTGCGTGATATCGCAGAAGAACTGGAGATGCACGAATCCACTATCTCCCGTGTCACCACCAACAAATACATGCACACCCCGCGCGGTGTCTACGAATTTAAATTTTTCTTCTCCAGCCACGTCAGCACAGCCGACGGCGGCGAATGCTCAGCAACGGCCATCCGGTCCATGGTGAAGAAGCTGATCGAGAGCGAAAACCCGAAAAAACCGATGAGCGACAACAAAATTTCTTCGTTATTAGTGAAAGAAGGTATTAATGTTGCACGTCGAACTGTGGCAAAATATAGAGAGTCTATGTTGATACCACCATCTAACGAGCGAAAACGCTTGGCCTAGGAGTATCGACACCCTCTGTAATAAAACAGAATGGTAAGAGACTCCGTAAACTACTGGAGAAATGCACATGCAAATTGAACTGACAGGTCATCACATCGAAGTTACCGACTCCCTGAGAGATTATGTAAAAGAAAAGATGTCGCGACTGGAGCGCCACTTCGATAAGGTCAGTAATACTCACGTCATCCTCAGAGTCGAAAATGTCAGGCATAAAGCAGAAGCCACCGTGCACATGAGCGGTCACGATATCTTTGCCGAATCAACCGAAAACGATATGTACGCAGCGATAGACAAACTGGTCGACAAACTGGACCGTCAGGTGAAAAAACATAAAGAGAAGATCAAAAACCACCTGCACAACAAACATAACAATGACTTCAGCCTCGAAGAA
>JADFWE010000145.1 GCA_015222915.1 Pseudomonadota bacterium
AACCCAATACAGGAAACACTTCAATTATAAGCAGGCTGATGCCACAAACCATAGCTGAGGTGTTAATTCTTATCCTGCTGCTTGGCTCTGCCCTGTTTTATTATCTCTACAATAACGCTAACGTATTCACGCCCCCTGACACAATGCTCGCTGCTGAAAACAGGACCGTGCCAGACCAGCCTCTGGTGCAGCCCCCTGCACCAGAGACCACATCAGAACCAGCAAGCGCAGAAACGACTTTGCTCAAAACATACGATGCAGAAGGCGTACCGGCAGCAACGTCGGACGACGGTGCAACAACAGAAGAGAGTCATATCGCCGATGACTCTGCGAGTGGCACGCCAGGCAGGACCGATGTCGCGATCACTGACGAGCCAACGGTCACCTATGAAGATATCGGTGCATTACTGAGCGCTTCAGAGAGTACCGCAGCGGGTAATAAAATCTCGGCCTACCAGCAGCTGTTCGCAGCCTGGGGACAGCGCTACGACAGCAGTGCATATAGCTCGGCCTGCAGACAGGCAAACCTTATGTCGCTAAGCTGCCTGCACAAACAGGGTAACCTGAACAGCCTGAAAACACATAAACGGCCAGCGGTATTAAAACTCACCGACGACAAAGGCATATCCCGTTATGCCACCATCACCGCTATCGACGGTGAACTGGCCACGCTCCACATCGATAATAAAACCTATACCGTCAGATTGAGTGATATCGACCGGCACTGGTATGGCCAGTTCACCCTGCTCTGGAAGAAACCTGCCGGGTACAAATCGGCGATCACACCCGGTAAACAGGGCGTAATCATCAACTGGTTATACGCACAGATTAACGATTCAGAGACCGGCGCCAGCGAGATAAATAATTATGATACTTACCTGGTCGATGAGGTCAAAAAATTTCAGACACGATACGGACTGACGGCAGATGGTATCGTCGGCCCGCTGACCATCATCTATCTGAATACTCAGAACAGCACAGACGTACCTACTTTAACCGGCAAGATATGACATGTCCTATATCCTCGATGCACTGAAAAAATCCGAGCAGGAACGCGGCCATGGCAATATCCCCGATGTGCAGACCGTGCATTCTTCCAGCCTGAATTATCGCAGTGATAAAAAATCATACTGGCCATACATCCTCACCGCTGCCGTCATCCTGAACCTGTTGGCGATCATCTATTTTAACCACGATAAAAACAGCACTGAGAAAAAGGCCACTGCCGCGACCGAAACAATCCCCGAAGCAGAACCTCAGGACATAACCCGGCCTGCCGTTATTGTCCCGGTGATGAAACAGAGAGTGATGGACAACCCGGTGATCATCAGCAAACAACCCGACGGGCACAGTGATAAGTCAGCCGCTAACAGCGCAACAAAAAAAACCGACAGTACTCAGGAAGGAACAGCCGGCAAAGAGAAGCGCATAGAGGAAACCGGAAGCACCCCGGTTGATACACAGCCTATCGATACACAGCTTAACCCGCCGGAAAATACATCCACAGCAAAAAGTGACAGCGAGATCATCGAGTTCTATGACCTTCCGGACTCGATCTCATCTCAGTTGCCGGCCATCATCATATCGGCTCATATATATTCGACGAATCCCTCTCAGCGCAGCATCGTGATCAACAACAAATATTTAGAAGAAGGTGATTATATTATCGATGATATCATCCTGTATGAGATAACAGGCGATGGCGCCATCTTCCTCTACGATGGAATCTTATTTCACCACGGTGTTGTAAGCAGCTGGCAGTAAGACCTTAACGATATTTATTGACCTGTTCCTGGGCAATTTACATTTCAGCAGAAGACATTATTTTACCGCTTACGGCTAGAAGCGGACAGTCAAAAGATTATTCACCGCCGAGGCGCAGAGACGTCGAGAAAAACAATATTTCATATGAAACAACGTAGATCGGGTGCTGCC
>JADFWE010000146.1 GCA_015222915.1 Pseudomonadota bacterium
AATAACTAGAGCTACACTTCGATGCCTTGCTGACAATCAGCAGACTGCGACTGAATGTCGCCTAATCAGTGTTCGCCTTAGTACCTGTCAGTGGTTGCGGTCTATCGCTTCGGATGCGCCGTTTAAACACTGTGTTTTAAGGACAGGAATGTTAGAATCGGCTGCAAGAATATGCGAAGCAGCCGTGCGATGCTAACAGGCGATAATAATAAATAACAATAACGGGTTTATTTCTTGAGTAATTCGACGTCCAGTGAGATCCTGGTCAAAATCAGAGATTTACATTTCAGTCGCGGCAGCAGAAAGATTTTTGATGGCCTGTCACTGGATATTCCCCGTCAGGGCATCACCGCAGTGATGGGGCCCAGCGGTACCGGTAAGACCACCTTATTAAAATTGATCGGTGGTCAGCTGATACCCGATCAGGGCAGTATCGAGGTCGATGGTCTGAACGTTCACCAGTTATCCACCCGTAAACTGTTTGCTCTGCGCCAGCGCATGGGCATGCTGTTTCAGACGGGTGCGCTGCTGACCGATCTCACGGTGTTCGAGAACGTGGTCTATCCGCTGCGTGAACATACACGGCTGAACGAAGCCATGCTGCGCCACCTGGTGCTGCTGAAGCTGAATGCTGTGGGGCTGCGCGGTGCAGCGGAGATGATGCCGGCAGAGCTGTCCGGCGGTATGGCGCGGCGTGTGGCGCTGGCACGTGCGATCGCTTTAGACCCGATGATGATCATGTACGATGAGCCTTTCACCGGCCAGGACCCGATCTCGATGGGTGTGCTGGTCTCACTGATCCGTGAACTAAACAGCGCGCTGGACATCTGTAGTGTAGTGGTCTCGCATGATGTGCCGGAGACATTGTCGATCGCAGATTATGTGCATCTCATCTCGGACGGTAAACTGATCGAAAGCGGTTCGCCGGATGCGTTACAGAACAGCCAGTCGTCGTGGACGCGCCAGTTTATCCACGGTGATGCCGACGGGCCGGTGCCTTTCCACTACCCGGCAAAACCCTTGCTGGTTGATCTGTATCGACGTGGAAAGGGGCGTTGAAAAGAATGACAGGGCCGATGGATAAACTACAGCGCCTGGGCGCAGCGACACTCGGCAGTTTTGCCCGGCTGGGTCGTGCCGGTATTTTTTTACTGCAGGTGATCAGCAGCTGTTTGAGCCTGCTGGCGCGGCCGATGTTGCTGGTGAAACAGCTGTATTCGGTCGGCGTGCAGACATTGATCATCATCGTTGTTGCCGGCCTGTTCGTCGGTATGGTGATGTCGCTGCAGTCGTATTACGCGCTGGTCGATTTTGGCGCAGAAGATTCGGTCGGCGTCATGGTCGCTTTATCGTTGTTGCGTGAGTTGGGGCCGGTGGTGACTGCGCTATTGTTTGCCGGCAGGGCCGGTTCTGCACTGACCGCAGAGATCGGTCTGATGAAGGCGACCGAGCAGCTCTCCGGTATGGAGATGATGGCGGTGAATCCGATGCAGCGGGTGGTTGCGCCGCGTTTTCTGGCGGGTGTTATCTCCATGCCGCTGTTGGCGATCATCTTCAGTGCGGTCGGTGTGTTCGGCGCGTATCTGGTTGCGGTACAGTTATTAGGGCTGGATTCTGGTGCGTTCTGGTCACAGCCGCAGGACAAGGTGGATCTGTATCTCGATCTGTATAACGGCATAATCAAGACGGTTGTCTTCGGTGTAGTGGTTGCCTGGATCGCGGTTTTTGAAGGTTATGACTGTATCCCTACATCAGAAGGTCTGGGGCAGGCGACGACGCGGACCGTGGTGTACAGTTCGCTGGCGATATTGTTTTTAGATTTTATTTTAACCGCTTTGATGTTCGCAAAGTAATTAACGATGACAGTAAAGGGCAGAGGAAAAACAGATGACATCGCGTAAAATTGAAATCCTGGTCGGTTTTTTTGTAGCGGCTGCCATTGCTGCATTTTTTATGCTGGCGATGAGCGTCAGCAATATGATCAGTTATACGGGCGGCGAACATTATGTGGTGACCGCTCATTTTGATAATATCGGTGGTTTGAAAGTTCGTTCACCGGTAGCGGCTGGCGGCGTCAGGATAGGGCGGGTGACGGGCATAAGCTATGACAGTGAGACCTATGAAGCAGTGGTCAGCATGTCGATCGAGTCGGAGTATAATAAGTTTCCGGTTGATACCGCCGCCAGTATCCTGACCTCAGGCCTGCTCGGTGAGCAGTTTGTCGGCCTGGATCCAGGGGCAGAAGAAGATTATCTGAAAGCTGGCGATGCCATCGATCTCACGCAGTCAGCACTGGTACTGGAGCAGATCATCGGCCAGTTCCTGTATAGTCAGTCGGATGAGAAACAAGAATAAGGATTTATTGCTGTCGTAGGGCAGGTGGGTAGAAAAATGAAAACACTGCAATCACTATTTACTGTACTGAGCCTGGCTGTCGCCAGCTGGTTC
>JADFWE010000147.1 GCA_015222915.1 Pseudomonadota bacterium
GAGGCAAGTTCGCGGGTGTATTCCTGCTGCGGATGGTCGAACACTTCGTCGACATCGCCGTATTCCACCACCCTGCCCTGGCGCATGACGATGACGCGGTGCGACATCGCTCTGACCACACGCAGGTCATGACTGATGAAGAGGTAACTCAGCCGCATCTTCTCCTGAAGATGCGCCAGCAGCGCCAGCACCTGTTTCTGCACAGAGACATCCAGTGCACTGGTCGGCTCATCTAGCAGGATGACATCCGGTTCCAGCACGGCGGTACGTGCGATGGCGATACGTTGACGCTGGCCACCGGAAAATTCGTGCGGGTAACGCCACAGCACATCTTCTTCCAGCCCGACTTCCTGCAGGATATCGATCACCCTGTGCATACGCTGCTCTGCGCCTAACTCGGGGAAATGCAGTTTTAAACCTTCTTCGATGATCTGCTGCACCGTCATCCTCGGTGACAGAGAAGAGAACGGATCCTGAAACACGATCTGAAAATGACGCCGCAGAGGACGCATACGTTTTTCGTTAAACTGTGTGACGTCTTCGCCCTTGAAGCGTATCTCTCCCTGCGATGCCAGCAGGCGAAACATGGCCAGACCCAGCGTGGTTTTTCCTGAACCCGATTCACCCACGATGCCTAGCGTCTCACCCGAACGCAGCGACAATGTGACATCATCTACCGCTTTGATATCGTCGACCTTGCGTTTGAAGAAACCCTTGTACACAGGAAAATAACAGCGCAGGTTTTCTGTACTCAGCACCACTTCATCAGACGCTTCCATGGTGGCGATCTTTTTATCCGGCTGACTATCGAGCAAAAATTTCGTGTACTCATGCTGAGGGTTCTCGAATAGATTCTCAGCAGTATTACACTCAACGATCCTTCCCTGATGCATGACGCTGACACGGTTAGCAAATTTTCTTACAAGGTTCAGATCGTGCGTGATCAGCAACACCGACATCCCTGTCTCCTGCTGTATCTCGCTCAACAGATCGAGTATCTGCTGCTGTATGGTAACGTCCAGCGCCGTCGTCGGCTCATCGGCGATCAACAGGTCCGGATCACAGGCCAGTGCTATCGCGATCATTACCCGCTGACGCTGACCACCAGAAAGCGTGTGCGGAAAAACATTTACTTTCTGCTCCGGCTGACGGATCCCGACACGGTCGAGTAACTCGATGATACGTCTCTGCCTCTGAACTTTATCCAGGTCCTGATGCAATACCAAAACCTCTTCTATCTGCTGTCCGATAGTGAACACCGGATTTAACGAGGTCATCGGTTCCTGAAATATCATCGAGATTTTCTTGCCACGCACCGCTTGAATTTTAGGCTCGCTCAGGGTCAATAGATCTACCCCGCGAAAATTTATCTCCCCTGAATAAACCGTGTGCACTTCATCGTGCAGTCGTAAAAGCGACAAGGCGGTAACCGATTTCCCCGACCCGGATTCACCGACGATCGCCAGGTTCTCACCCTTGAAGATATCAAAGCTAACACCTTCAACGATATCAACCAGACCGTTCTGCGTCTTAAAAGAGACAGCAAGATCCTTAACACTCAGCAATGTTTTTACATTTTTCATTTTTCGTTTATCACTTTTCATTGCTTTCTTGTATCCAATGCTTCACGCAGAGCTTCACCGATAAAGATCAGCAACATCAGCGTGCCGACCAGCACCACGAAAGCACTTAGTGACAACCACCAGGCTTCGATGTTTTCCTTACCCTGTGACAACAGCTCACCAAGACTCGGTGTTGTCGGCGGCACACCTAAGCCCAGAAAGTCCAGGCTGGTCAACGCCAGGATTGCGCCGCTTATGCGGAAAGGTAAAAAGGTGATGACCGGTGTCAGACTATTAGGTAACAGATGCCGGCTCATGATCGAGATATTCGGCACCCCCATAGCCCTTGCCGAACGCACATAATCCAGATTTCTACCGCGCAGGAATTCTGCGCGTACATAATCTGACAGTCCCATCCAGCCGAATAACGATAACAATATGATCAGCAGCCAGATGCTGGGCTGAAAGATAGAGGCGAAAATAATCAGCAGATACAGCTCCGGCATCGACGACCAGACTTCGATAATGCGCTGCATGATCAGATCGGTTTTTCCTGAAAAGTAACCCTGCACCGCACCCGCGACGATACCGATAGCGACACCGAGCACGGTGAGAGCAAGCGCGAACCAGACCGATATACGAAAACCGTAGACCACGCGTGCCAGCACATCACGTCCGCGGTCATCGGTACCGAAGTAATTCTGCGACGATGGCGGAGCCGGGTTCGGCAAGTCACTGACAAAATTGATAGTGTTATAACTGTAGGGGATCAGCGGTTCGATCATCCAGTTACCGTTTTCACTCAGCTGTCTGCGAACGAAGTTATCGGTATAGTCAGCTTCGGTTTCAAAATCACCGCCGAACGTAGTTTCCGGGTACGCCTGAAAAACCGGGAAATAATAATCGCCGTCGTACTTTACGATTAACGGTTTATCGTTACACAGCACTTCGGCGAAAAAACACAAGACGAACAGGATACTGAAGATCCATAAGCTGACATAACCGCGTCGGTTCGCTTTAAAACGCAGCAATGCGCGTTTACCCGGCGACAGTCCTCGTGACCGGCCACCAGATTTGTCACCAGTCAGGCCGTTCGATGGCGTGAGATTTTCACTATTATCCACGACAGTCATCAGCGGTTATCCACCGACTCAAAGTGAATACGCGGATCGATCATCACATAACTGATATCGGCCAGTAGCTTGGCGATAAGCCCCAGTATGGTGAACAGGTAGAGCGTTCCCAGTACGACAGGGTAATCACGCTTTAACACCGATTCGTAAGAGAGCAGCCCGAGACCGTCGAGCGAAAAGATAGTTTCGATCAGCAGGCTGCCGGTAAAGAAAGCACCGATGAACGCGGCCGGAAACCCTGTCACCAGCGGGATCACGGCATTTCTTAATACGTGCCTGTACAACACTGCATTCTCCGACAGACCTTTGGCTTTTGCGGTTAGCACATACTGCTTTCTTATCTCTTCGATGAAGCTGTTCTTGGTCAACATGGTCATCACTGCAAAGCTGCCGATAACCGATGCCGTAATCGGTAACACCATATGCCAGAGATAATCGGTGATCTGTTTATACCAGGGAAGAGCATCCCAGTTATCCGAGACCAGACCGCGCAGCGGGAAGATATCCAGGAAGCTGCCGCCACCAAAGAATACCAGCATAGTGATGCCCAGAACAAAACCCGGTATCGCATAACCGATCAGTATCAGCGTGCTGCTGACCACATCGAAGGTGCTGCCATCGCGGACGGCTTTCGCGATGCCGAGCGGGATACAGGTCGAATACACGATGATGAAACTCCATACTCCGAGGCTGATCGAGACCGGCAGTTTAGAGATAACCAGATCGATCACTGATTTATTATGAAAATAACTTTCCCCGAGATTGAAGGTTAGATAATTTTTCATCATATCGACGAAACGGACATACACCGGTTTATCAAAACCGTAGAACGCTCGTATCTCTGCGATATATTCTTCATCCAGCCCGGTAGCCCCCCGGTACAGACCACTGGTACCACTACTCGCCTCCCCCGCACCATGGTTACCTTCGAGCTGGCTGACCAGTTGCTCCACCGGCCCCCCAGGAACGAACTGTGTCACCGCAAAGGTGATCAGCATGACACCGAACAAGGTGGGTATCATCAATAGAAGTCGTTTTAATATATATGAGAACATCGGGCTGTAAGTTATATGTTTTAAGTTGTATGTTTTAAGTTGTATGTATTAAGTTGTGTGTATTAAGTTGTGTGTTTTAATTTGTATGTTTTCATGTTTTCACTATTTGACCTCCATCCATGGAGGGGTAGAAAACTGCTCCTGCGTTTTCTGCACTCCCCACATCCTTGTGGGTCGAATGCTGAAAATCGCCTGGAGCGATTTCAGTGCATTTTTCATTTTTCACTGTTTTCTATCCACCACGCCTTCAACAGCCAGGTCGTCGGATCATAATACAGTGGCTGCGTTTCCGGGATACCAAACTTATTCCAGTAGGCGACGCGGTGCACGTTGATATACCAGTTAGGTACCAGGTATTCTCCATTCAGCAAAACCCGATCCAACGCACGTGAAGCGATGACAACCGCTTCGCGATCTTTGGCCTGGATGATATCCATCACCAGTGCATCGACTACCGGATTATTAATACCGGGTAGATTTCTTGAACCTTTCAGTTCTGCTGAACCGGAATGAAACATACCCATGAGTTCGTTACCGGGTGATACCGAAGAAGGAAAACTGCTCACCACCATATCAAACTCAAACGAATCCAGTCGTCGTTTATACAATGAAGAATCGACTTTACGATAACTGGTCTCGACCCCCAGCTTTTTCAGGTTGTGTGCATACGGCGCAATAATACGATCAAAACCCTGTTGCACCAGCAGTATATCCAGTTTGAAAACATCCCCTTTTTTATTTTTGAGTACACCATCCTGTATGGTCCAGCCTGCCTCGGCCAGCAGGTCACGTGCCTTAACCAAATTTTCTCGCAGGCTCGAGGGTGGCAAAGTACTCGCCGGCTGCCATTTTTTTGTGAATATTTCTGTCGGTAACCGGTCACGGTATTTCTCAAGCAGCGCCAGCTCTTTACCTTGCGGTACACCAGTCGCTGCCAGTTCACTGTTGCTGAAATAACTATCGCAACGCACATACTGGTTATAGAACAATTTATCATTCGCCCACTCAAAATCATAAGCCAGGCTTAACGCACGACGAACACGTACATCACTGAATTTTTCGCGTCGGGTATTAAAAGCAAAACCCTGCATACCGGCATTATTTTTATGAGTCAGCTGGGTTTTTATGATATCACCGGAATCATAATATGGACCGTTATGTGAACGCGCCCAGCGCTTGGAATAGTTTTCAAAAAAGAAGTCAAATTCACCGGCTTTGAATGCTTCCAGTGCGATGGTCGAGTCTTTGTAATATTTATACGTGATACGCTGGTAGTTGAACATGCCCTTTCGTACCGGCAGATCTTTCGCCCAGTAATCAGGGTTCTTTTCATAGACTATATTTTTACCGCGCTCGTATTTACCGACGATATAGGGACCACTGGCAATTGGCCGGGTATCATCGGTTTTCTCAAAAGCTTTATCACCCGCCCATCTCCTCGAGAAGATAGGTATCTCGCCGATGATCATGTGCAGTTCACGATTTTTATTTTTGAAATCGAAACGAATGGTGGCATCATCGATAACAGCGGCAGATTTTACGTCTGCATAATAGACCCGGAACTGCGGATGCGCGGCTTTACTCATAAGCGTATCGAAAGAATACTTTATATCGTCAGCGGTAATTTTGCTGCCGTCTGAAAAACGTGCCAGCGGATTGATGTGAAAGGTTACCGACAGATCATCATCCGCGAGATAAAAATCATCAGCGATCAGACCATATTCGGTAAATGGTTCATCCAGACTTTTTTCCAGCAGACTCTCAAATACCAGCAGGCTCAGACCACTGGCATTGATACCTTTCAGCAGGTAAGGGTTCAGGCTGTCAAATGTGCCCTGCCCCATCATGGTTAGCTCCCCCTGCTTCGGTGCATCCGGATTCACATAATCGAAATGTTTATAGTCTGAGGAATACTTTGGCTCATATCCCATGCCCATCGCGGGTACAGCATGAACATTTACCGGCATGGTAAACGCGGCAAAGAAAATGATGACAGTGGCCGATCTGTGTAGCACCGGTGAAATTTCTGGTAGAGTTCGCTTTATCGAGAGTGTGTTAAATCTGGCGAACGCATCTGATATTAATCGATCCGGCAGCAACGACAGCAATTTTCGAAACATAAATTTTAGTTATTTTCAAGGTTGCACGTATGGGTACATTTGCGGGTATAATCCGCTTAAGCATCTGTCACGCAGTTTACAGCACAGGTCAACAATAACAACATAACGGGGAGCTAGTAATGGGCTTTTTAACAGGCAAACGTGCTTTAATTTTCGGGGTTGCAAGCAACCGTTCAATCGCCTGGGGTATTGCTAAAGCGATGCACCGCGAGGGCGCTGATCTGGCATTCGCCTATATGGGCGAACGACTGCGAGAACGCGTAGAAAAACTGGCCGGTGAGTGCGATTCTGATATCGTCGTACCCTGCGATGTCGAAGATGATGAACAGATCGAAGCCGTATTCGAACACCTCGATGACTACTGGGACAGCCTCGACATCATCGTTCACTCTGTCGCCTATGCACCGAAAGAACTGCTGGAAGGTGATTACCTGGACAATATCACCCGCAAGGGTTTCAATACTGCCCATGACATCAGCTCATACAGCCTGGCAGCCATCGCCAAAGCCGGCCGTCACATGATGCAGAATCGCGAAGACGCTTCCATCATCACCATGAGTTATCTCGGTGCGGTTCGCGCTTTCCCCGGTTACAACGTGATGGGCCTGGCCAAAGCTAGCCTGGAAGCCAACGTCAGGTACCTGGCACATTCTCTCGGCCCTGAGGGTATCCGCGTGAATGCTATCTCCGCCGGCCCGATCAAAACACTGGCAGCGAAAGGCATCACCGGCTTCAACAAGATCATCCAGCACGTAGAGCAAAGCTCTCCATTACGCCGGAATGTGACCATCGAAGAAGTCGGCAATACCTCGGCTTTCCTCTGCTCCAATCTGGCAAGCGGTATTACCGGTGAAGTCATCTATGTCGATGCCGGTTATCACACAGCAGGTCTCATGGGAGACGTATCGGAGTAAGCGGTAAGATTACTCAAACGACCGAAACTGACACAAAGGAGAAGTTATTCGTCTTTCGTTATTCGTCGTTCGTAAAAAATACCAAACAGTAGGGACTGCATAGCCACTGGTTCATTTCGTGTTTTTAGC
>JADFWE010000148.1 GCA_015222915.1 Pseudomonadota bacterium
GAAAAAGGTCTGGCTGCGCATGCAGGCGGTACAACTAAAGTCTACCGTATCGACATCCCTGGCTCTAAACAGACTGTCTTCGGTGTTGCTATGAAAGGTAACGAAGAAAATAAATTTATGGACGAAACTTTCATCATGACTGAGATCGATTTTAAAGCTACACGTTCTACTGCGCATCTCCCTTATGAGATCCTGGTAACAGGTGAAGATATTGAAGCGCTACATGCACGTTTCCGTATCGCTATGAATTTCCCTGATCTAAGCATGATGGGTGATAACAGCTTTATGAATATCATGCCTTCTCCAGATGCGATCGAAGAAGCATTAGCGAAAGCTGCTGGTGGTTCAAGCGACTAAATAATTTTTTATTTAGAAGTCTGAAAAGCCCCGGTTTTCCGGGGTTTTTTTTGCGCTGTTATATCTGTAGTTTATGACGTTAAAGGACTATGCCGTAAATCAGTGCTGCTGCAATGCTTGCTGGTGAGTGGCGATTGCCCGGGTGTAACACCTTGTGGGTGTTGTTATTTGCTCAATTTACTTTAAATTGTCGTGAAATTTATCGTGTAAACGTATAGAATGCACGGTTCGCCTGATATGGCTAAACAAACCTTTGCTGTGAAAAGCTTATGATTTATAAAGGTTTTTTTGTAATCAACAAGAGATAAACAGAACAGTGGAATTGACTGGCGCGGAAATAATTATTGAATGCCTGAAGGCCGAAGGTGTAGATTACGTATTCGGTTACCCCGGCGGTGCGGTATTGCATATCTATGATGCTTTTTACAAGCAGGACGACGTGCAGCATATCCTCGTCCGCCATGAACAGGGCGCAACACATGCGGCCGACGGTTATGCCCGTGCCACCGGCAAACCGGGCGTGGTCCTGGTGACCTCGGGACCGGGTGCGACCAACGCTGTCACCGGTATCGCTACCGCATATATGGATTCGATCCCGATGATCGTGATCACCGGCCAGGTGCCAAAACACCTGATAGGTAATGATGCATTCCAGGAAGTTGATTCTGTCGGCATCACCCGCCCTATCGTAAAACACAATTTCCTGATCAATGATGTGAATGACATCGCGACGGTCTTTAAGAAAGCCTTCTATGTGGCGACTACCGGCCGTCCGGGTCCCGTAGTTATCGATATCCCCAAAGATATCACAGCGGAAAAAATAGCTTTTGAATATCCGCCCGAGATAGAAATGCGTTCATATAGCCCGGTGTTCAAAGGGCATAATGGCCAGATCAAGCGTGCGGCCGATCTTATCCTGTCTGCCGAGCGGCCGATGATCTACAGCGGCGGCGGCGTCATCCTGGGTAATGGTTCAGAGCAGCTGCGTACGCTTACTCGCTCATTAGGTTATCCGATCACCCAGACTTTGATGGGACTGGGTGCATTTCCAGCCAGTGATCCGCTGTCACTGGGCATGTTGGGAATGCACGGTACTTATGAAGCCAATATGGGCATGCATCACTGTGATGTCATGATCGCTATCGGCGCCCGTTTTGATGACCGCGTTACCGGCAGCCTGGAAAAATTCTGTCCTGGGGCGAAGATTATACATATCGATGTCGATCCGGCGTCGATATCTAAAAACGTAAAAGTTGATATCCCCATCGTCGGTGAAGTAGTACCGGTACTGGATGCGTTGAACGCGCAGCTGACGAAATCGACGGAAGAAGTGAATAAAGGTGCGCTGGAAAAATGGTGGGCGCAGATCAACGAATGGCGCGCTCAGGATTGTCTGGAATATGATCGCGACAGCGGCACGATCAAACCACAGTTTGTTATCGAAGAGCTTCATAAGGTGACAAACGGTGATGCTTTCATCACTTCTGACGTTGGACAGCACCAGATGTTTGCTGCTCAGTATTATGGCTTTGATAAACCGCGTAAGTGGATCAATTCCGGCGGTCTGGGTACGATGGGATTTGGTCTGCCGGCAGCAATGGGCGCACAGCTGGCTTTTCCTGATGAAACGGTTGCCTGTATCACCGGTGAGTCCAGTATTCAGATGTGTATCCAGGAACTATCGACCTGCAAGCAGTACGGCCTGCCGTTAAAGATCATCAACCTGAATAACGGTTACATGGGCATGGTGAGGCAGTGGCAGGAGTTCTTCTATGAGAAGCGTTATGCCATGTCGTATTTTGATGCGCTCCCCGATTTTGTTGCACTGGCAGAAAGTTACGGCCATGTCGGTATCAAGGTGGAAAATCCTGCGGATGTCAGGCCTGCACTGGAAGAAGCATTCAAACAGAAAGACCGTCTGGTATTCCTCGATTTTATTACTGATCGTGAAGAGAATGTCTATCCGATGATTCCGGCCGGTGCTGGTCTTAATGAAATGATACTGGTGTAGTCTTATGGTATATGAAGAAGATAATACTGAAGCAGCAGAAAAGAGACATATCATATCGATCCTGCTGGAGAATGAGGCAGGTGCGCTGTCGCGTGTAGCCGGGCTGTTTTCAGCGCGGGCATACAATATCGAATCTTTAACGGTCGCACCGACGGATGATCCATCGCTATCAAGAATGACACTGGTGACCACGGGTACAGATGATATCGTCGAGCAGGTATGCAAACAGCTGAATAAACTGATCGATGTGGTCAAGCTGGTAAACCTGACAAAAGACAAACACGTGGAACGTGAGCTGATCCTTATCAAGGTAAAGGCTGAGGGCGAGCAGCGTGATGAAGTTAAACGTATCGTGGATATCTTCAATGGCCATGTGATCGACATGACCGACAGTACTTACACGCTGGAAGTTACCGGTGACAGCGAAAAGATCGATGCTGTATTAAAAGCGCTGAAAAATATAACCATGCTTGAAGTTGTGCGTTCCGGCCAACTGGGTATGGGACGCGGCGACAAAGGTATGGTCTGATCGGCTATGGCCTGATTGGTATAGGGGCGTGACACTATAGTCACTTCCATATTTATGCCGCTTTAGACAACTTAAAAATTTTTTTAAATTTAAAACATTTACGGATTAGTAAAAATGAATATTTATTACGATAAAGATTGTGATCTTTCTATCATCCAGAGCAAAAAAGTTTGCATCATCGGTTATGGCTCACAGGGCCATGCGCATGCAAACAACCTGCAGGATTCCGGCGCAGAAGTCTGTGTTGGCCTGCGTGAAGGTTCAGCATCTACGGCTAAGGCAGAAGCTGCCGGTATTGCGGTCAAGTCTATCGAAGACGGCGTTGCCTGGGCAGATGTTGTTATGGTTCTGGCACCTGATGAGCATCAGGCAGTTATCTACAAAGATCAGATCGAGCCAAACATCAAGCAGGGTGCTGCGATGGCTTTCGCGCATGGTTTCAATATCCATTTTGAAGCCATCAGCCCACGCGCAGACCTCGACGTTATCATGATCGCACCTAAAGCTCCCGGTCACACCGTACGTAGCGAGTTCGTCAACGGTGGCGGTATTCCAGACCTTATCGCTATCGCACAGGATGCTACCGGCAACGCGAAAAACATCGCGCTGTCTTATGCCTCAGCCATCGGTGGCGGTCGTACAGCAATCATCGAAACCACCTTCCGTGAAGAGACGGAGACTGATCTGTTCGGTGAGCAGGCGGTATTATGTGGTGGCACTACTGCGCTGGTTCAGGCTGGTTTCGAAACACTGGTCGAAGCCGGTTATGCGCCAGAGATGGCATACTTCGAATGTCTGCATGAGCTGAAACTGATCGTCGACCTGATGTACCAGGGCGGTATCGCTGATATGCGTTATTCGATTTCAAATAC
>JADFWE010000149.1 GCA_015222915.1 Pseudomonadota bacterium
CCGCCAGCTTCGCAAACTCCTCACCCGCACGTTTAGTATTCTCTTCGCCCAATGCCGAGAACAGCGATATCATCGGCGGTGATGATGCGATGAACAGCGACCAGAAATCTTCAACCGAATCTATCTTTAGCAGGCCATCGATGGTTTTAACATCGACCCGGCTAAAGCCTGCCTGCTGAAATTTCTCTTCTAACGCCTGCTCCCCCACCAGTCTCGCCCACACAGGCGTCTGTGCCGGCATCTCAAAATCGGGGACAGCATTGGCTATCGACTGTTTGAGCAGCTTCATCATATCGAAGCTTTCAGGAAAATCCCAGCACACCACCGCGCAGCGACCGCCCGGTTTTAATACCCGTTTCAGCTCAGAGAATCCTTTATCGATATCAGGAAAAAAGATCAGGCCGACGATAGACACACTGACATCAAAACACGCATCCTCGATATCCAGTGCCTCGCCATTCATCACCCTTGTCTCAATCTTAGAGGCATCGATATTCGACGCGGATGCCTCATCGATACGCTGCCGGATACGTTCCACCATGCCATCGGCAAAATCGGTCGCCAGTACAGTCGCGCCCTGTTCAGCAGCCGCCAGGCTGAAGGCGCCAGTTCCCGCCGCCACATCGAGCAGACGCTCTTCTGGTTTCAGCTCAAGCCGGGAGAGAACATCTTCAGCAAACTGAAAGGTCAGCTTTTCGAATGCTTTTTCATAAGCCGCTGCGATATCGCCCCATTTTTCGGGTATTTGATCAGGTGTCAGAGTATGCATTTTTATCCCTCGCTTACGTTTTGAACAGACGTTTTATCCGTTATCAGGAGAATCAAACCTTCCTTTACAGCCACCTTAAACTAACCTATTGTAATAAGTAACTGTTTACACTGGAATATTACTCATTCCAATATGGAATAAATGCTATCCTGTTTATCCAATACCTGTTTCCCTGCAAAAGTACAGGCACCGGATCTTCGGAGTTTTTATGGATGTAATGCACAGCATGGCGGTATTTCGCCGTGTGGTAGAAGCCAAAAATTTTTCCGCTGTCGCGCGCGAGACCAATATGTCACAGTCCACTGTGAGCAAACATATCGCCGCGCTCGAAGAACGCCTGGGCACCAAGTTACTCAACCGCAGCACGCGCTCCCTGAAACTGACCGAAGCCGGCAAAGAGTACTACCATCACTGCATCCGCATCCTCAACGATTTTCACGAGGCCGAAGCCAGTATCGGCAAAGGCAAGATCAAACCCACGGGCACACTGCGCATATCGACCAGCGCAGCATTTGGCCGCACCTTCATGCTGCCATCTCTGAATGAATTCTTTGATGCCTACCCGGATATCAATATAGACCTGTTGTTCGATGATGATTATGTCGACCTGGTAAAAGACGGCATCGACCTCGCGATAAGGATCGGGCCGCTGGCAGATTCCTCACTGATCGCCAGAAAGATCGGTGTCAGCCCGCGCATCGTCGTCGCCAGCCCGGAATACCTGGTTAAGCACGGCAGACCAAAAAAACCTGCCGACCTGATCAAACACAACTGCCTGCTCTACTCGTTACAGAAAACACCGGATATGTGGTATTTCAACAGCATGCAGGAAGGCGACGAATCCGTTCACGTAAACGGCCGCTTCAAAGCCAGCAGTCACGAAGCTATCTGTGATGCCACGCTCAACGGCCTGGGCATATCCGTCATCTGCGACTGGTACACCAGTGAATACATCAAGAGTAATAAACTGAAACAGATCCTGGAGGATTACAAACCGACCACCTACGACATCCACGTCGTCTACCCGGAGCGGCGTTTCGTGCCCCAGAAAGTTAAAAGGATGATTGATTTTCTGGCGGATAAAGTCAACAGATAAGATACATTAGACAGGCCGTCAGATGCAGGACAGAGGCTCCATCCCCATGATTCATGGCTCACATATGAACACACAGTTGAGAAACACTATGGAGCTACCCGTGCGACTTATCATAGGCATGATCTCATCATTGCTGCTTGCCACTTCACTGTTAGCCGGTTCGGATACAGAACACTACGACCATAAATGAACAGCGAGCATATCAATCTCAACATCGCTGACATGAGATGAATTCAGGTAGCATCGTAACGCTGTTTGCCACCATGTTTGCACTTGCCATCATCCCGGGGCCAGGTGTTTTTGCCGTCGTTGCCCGTTCACTGGCATCGGGGCTCAGCCATGGATTCATCACCGTTATCGGCATCGTTTCAGGTGATTTTATATTTATACTGCTGGCGGTTTACAGCCTGTCTACGATCGACGTGATCCTCGAGGACCAGTTCGATATCATTAAATATATTGGTGGCGGGTACCTTATCTGGTTAGGTGCCAGCATGGCTTTCAACACCTTGAAGACCCGTACGGAGCCGGCAGACATAAACGGCGTTATCGAACCATCATGGTTATCCAACTTCAGCTGCGGCCTGTTCATCACTCTGAGCGACCCGAAGGCTATTTTATTCTATATGAGTTTTTTACCCGCCTTCGTCGATATAAAAACACTATCGTTTATCGATACGGTAATAATTTTAATGACAGCACTGATTGCAGTGGGAAGCGCCAAGTTCGGTTACGCATATATGGCCGACCGATCCAGACGGTTATTCAAAAACGAGCGGGCCAGAAAAACCCTTAATGCGGTTTCGGCCGCTGTGATGATCGGTACCGGCATTTTTTTAATCCTCAAGCAATGAAGGAACAGAGGTACGCCATTGCACGATCGAATTAGCATAATAGTTAAGGATATCCAGCTCCGAATCTTCAGCGAGGTATAATTTATCCTGCTCCTCGACCAGCCCCCTGCCCTCCAGCGCCTCGAGCGCAGAACCAAGAACACTCTCGATCGCATTTGAAGAGATATCGATCGGCGCACCGATCGTTTCCAGTTCTTTTATTCTCTGCGCGCACTGCGTCTTTAATTCGAGCTCACTCTTCCACTCGGACCGGTTATCCAGCAGCACCTCACACATCAATGCAACAGGTAGGACGGGGACGACCTGCGTGATATTATTCATGATCGATTTCGCCAGCAGCTCTACTTTCTCGAAACGTTCTTCCGCCGGCAG
>JADFWE010000150.1 GCA_015222915.1 Pseudomonadota bacterium
ATCCCGGAAGAATAAGGCTCGACCACGGCAAGGGTAGCGGTCACTGCAACTGCTGCATCAAATGCATTACCGCCCTGTTGTAAAATTTCGATGCCGGCCCGGGTAGCCAGGGGATGTGCGCTGGCAATGGCTGCCGGCGCGTTGTTGTGTGCGGCCTGCGTAACTTGCGGCTGATCAGGCGGTGCCGAAGCCTGGACTGAAGCCTGGTCCGAAGCGAGCACAGGCGCCTGTGAAAAAAGCTGGGTCGAGAATAAAAAGGTGCTAACAAATAAATAATAGCGAACACGTTTACCCATATCGGAGTGCCTGTATTATGTCAGTACGGTACCAGTAAAAAGCTGCTGGTACGTCATAGGTTCACACCATTGTAATTCAACTTGGTCAGACAATACAGTGCACTGACCGATGAAGATCGCCCGGCTGTACAGCAGGTGTCGATCGGGCAACAGAAGACTTTGCTCCGGAACGGAGCAGAACGGGAAGAAGGACTGAGGGGTCGTCCGGAAAAAGGACGGGGCGTATCAGAAGATTATTTACTGGTTGTGAGGAGTTTATATTTTTCCATCAGCTCGTCCTGGGTCTCTTCATGATCAGGGTCTAAAGGTATACAGTCGACCGGGCACACCTCGACACACTGCGAAGTCTCATAGTGTCCGACGCACTCGGTACATAGATTGGGGTCGATCTCATAAATTTCATCACCGGGGCTGATGGCTTCGTTCGGACACTCGGGTTCGCAAACATCGCAATTTATGCATTCATCGGTAATCATTAATGCCATAACAGATTAATACTCATACTTAACGGGAAATCATATCCCTTAAATTAATAAACGGACACTAAAAGTGCCTGACAGGCTAAAACTAACCTGACCAGCTGAAGCTGACTAAGCTATTTTACGTTTTGCTGAATTCAAAGCTTCCACAATCCCCTCAGGGACAAATTTTGAAACATCACCGCCATGCAGCGCTATCTCCTTGACCAGCGATGCCGAGATGAAACTGGTCTCTTCACTGGGCGTCATAAAGACCGTTTCCAGCGAATCGGCCAGGTGCCGGTTCATGCTGGCCAGCTGCATCTCATATTCGAAATCAGAGACCGCACGCAGACCACGCAAGATAACTTTTGCTTTTCTGGCCTGAGCAAAATCCACCAGCAGATCCGAGAAACCGCAGACTTCAACATTTTCGAAACGTGATAATACTTGCTCTGCCATCGCCACACGCTGATCTAAATCAAACAACGGAGTTTTTCCGGGATTGGCGGCGATAGCGACGATAACACGGTCAAACAGACCCGCCGCCCGTTCCACCAGGTCGGCGTGACCATTGGTGATAGGATCAAAAGTACCCGGATAAACCGCTATTACCGTCATCTAGATCTGCCTCTCATAAAGTTGATAACGGACCTGTCCGGCTTTTTTATCTTTCAGACAGACCCAGTCATCCGGTGCAGCAAACGCTTGTTCGGCTGCGTGTTCGACATAGATTATGGCATCTTCCGATAAACATCCACTGCTTTCCAGTAACTGACTGCTGTTTTGCAGTAACTCAGAATGAAAAGGCGGGTCGAGGAAGACAAGATCAAAGTCGCGGACCGGAGACATCCCTGAACTCACATCGGCCAACCAGCTCGATGCGTCCTGCTGAATGATACTGACATCGTCAGTTGCAAGCAGCTGTGCATTCGCCTTCAGACTGCTGACCGTCTTCCGGTTCTGCTCGATAAAAACAACACTTTCAGCGCCACGTGACAAAGCTTCGAACCCCAGTGCACCGCTACCGGCAAACATATCCAGACAATGGCTCTGAAACACATAGGGTTGCAGCCAGTTAAACACCGTCTCACGTATCCGGTCGGTCGTCGGACGCAGCCCCTCGGCATCATCAAACGATATCTTCCGACCTCGCCACTTACCCCCGATGATCCGGCAAGACCCGCTTTTCATTGTTTGAGCCTCATCGATATAGCAAGTGCTGAATCACCCGAAGCAACCCCAGTGCACTTTTACTATTAACTATTTGATCTCCATGGATGGAGTGAATGCTGAAAATCGTCAGGAACGATTTCAGTGAACTATTCACTGCTTTTCTGTTGCCTGCCGACAACAACCATCACCATCCTATCCGGATGCAAACGGCGCTTCAGCGCTTCATTGATAGCTTCTACATCCACCGCCCTGACATTATCGATAAAATGGTCGAGGTAATCGATGGGCAGATCATAAAAACCGATCATCGAGATGTATTCCAGCAGCTTACCGTTACTGTCGATATTCAGAGGGAAGCCGCCAGTGATATTGCTGATACTGTCAGCCAGTTCATCTTCTGCCGGACCTTCGTTTATATATTTGCGCAGCTGCTCATTCAGCAGTGTCAGTGCCTGCAGCGTCTGCTCGGTTTTAGTCTGCATGCCCATGGCGAATGGTCCCAGCTCACGCAGAGGTGAAAAATAGCTATACACGCTGTAAGCCAGACCATGCTCTTCACGGATAACCTCTACCAGCCGGGAAGAAAAACCGCTGCCGCCGAACGGATGGTTGGCAACATACAGGGTGAAGTAATCTTTATCGCCCCGCCTGGTGCCCGGCTGCCCGACAAAGATATGCGTCTGTGCTGAAGGGAAATCGATGACGACTTTTTTAGCTTTATCCAGCTGTTTGACTTCAGGCAGGGGTGCCGCTTTTTCGCCTGCCGGCAAGGCCGATAATAATGCTTTAACGATCTCTTCCGCCTGCCAGCGTTCGACATTACCGACAATGGAGACGGTAGCATTCTTCGCCACATAATACTGTCTGTAGAATGCCCGGATATCATCCAGTGTCAGTTTTTGCAGACTCTCTTTACTGCCAGACACTGGTGATGCGTATGGGTGATCACCGTAAATCGCTTTATTAAACGCTTCACTGGCAATGGCCGCCGGTGACTGCTCACGCGCTTTCACCGCAACTTTCATACGGCTCAGCTCACGCAGGAAAGCATCCTTCGGAAAATCAGGCTGCGTCAGCACCTGCTTCAGAGTTTCGATAGCCGGTGTTAAAAACCGTGACTCGGTCAGACTGCGCACACCGACCAGCGAAAGATCTCGGCTGGTACTGTTTTCGAGCTGCGCACCGACCGATTCAAAGTCCTCGGCTATCTGCTGAGAGGTTTTACCTGCAGCACCTTCGGCCAGCAGACCATTGGTCAGCATTGCCAGACCACTCAGTCCGTTATCGCGTGCACCACCAGCATCGAATGTGATGCGCACATCCAGCATCGGAATCTCGGTGGCTGGCACGAATAGAACCCTGGCACCATTTTCTGTCTGCCAGGTCTGGATCTGCGGTGTTGCATAGACTGCCACGCTCACCAGCATCAGGCCGGTAACACCGATTATTGCTTTTGTCCTATGCCGTAACGCCTGCAATGCTCTGTGCGTGATCATATTTAAAAAGCTCACCTTCGCATTCGATCTGTTCGATCTCATAATTATCAATCCGGAAAAAGTTTTACTCAGCATGTGAGCCTCCCTTCGCTGACGCTTCGCCCGCCTCGGTCTTGCTCTCGATAGGCAGCGGATCGAGCACTGCCACGGTCAGCCGTTCATCGGTAAGGTATTTGATGGCTACCTGCTGCACCTGCTCGGCTGTCACCGCCAGGATGTTTTCCACGTAGGCATCCTTTAACTGCCAGGGCAATCCGATGGTGTCGAGCATGCCGACTTCCATCGCCTGGTAGAAAGTAGAATCCTGTTTATAGACCTGCGCCGCCACTACCTGTGCTTTGACACGCTCCAGCTCACCATTCTCCGGCAGCATGGTCTTGATGGTATTCACCTCTTCACGCAGGGCAAACTCCAGCACCTCGATCGCTGTTCCATCATTCGGCACAGCCGATAACACGAACAGGGTCTCATGCCGACCGGTCAGCCCGTAACTGGCACCTGCACTGCTGGCGATCTGCTGGCCGCGCACCAGATTTTTGCTCAGACGGGCACTGCTGCCGCCATCGAGTACGCCGGACAGCACTTCCAGCGCATAGACTTCCCACGCCTCTTCCACCTGGCCATAGACCGGTGCTTTAAAGCCCATGATGATATAAGGAATCTTGGCCGGCACTTCGACCGTCACCCGCTGTGTGCCGTATTGCTTCGCTTCACGGCGCGGTTTTGTCGGCGGTATTTCTGATACCGGCAACGGTCCGAAATACTGCTTGGCCAGACGGAAGACCTCTTCGGCCTCGACATCACCAGCCACGACCAGCGTGGCATTATTCGGTGCATACCAGGTCTCATACCAGTGGCGCGCATCTTCGATCGTAAGTGTTTCCAGGTCCTCCATCCAGCCGACGATGGGACGACGGTACGGGCTGTTGGTATAAGCGATGGCATTAAAACGCTCATAGGTCAGCGCGGTCGGCTTGTCATCGGTACGCATACGGCGCTCTTCTTTGACCACCTCCAGCTCTTTGACGAACTCTTTTTCTTCCAGCAGCAGGTTGCGCATGCGGTCGGCTTCCAGTTCCAGGCACAGTTCCAGCCGGTCGTTAGCTATCTTCTGGTAATAACCGGTATAGTCCTGGCCGGTAAAGGCATTCTCCTCACCACCATTAGCCGCGATGATCTCGGAAAACTCACCGGCGGGATGTTTCGCCGTACCTTTGAACATCATATGCTCCAGCACGTGTGAGATACCGGTGATGCCATCATGCTCATAACTGGCACCGACTTTATACCAGACCTGGGAGACCACCACCGGCGCACGGTTATTTTCGATCACCAGAATCTTCATACCGTTGGACAGGACATAGGACTGCACTGCTTCGTCAGTATGGTCGCCTATGGAGGAGGTATCCGTCTGTTCATCGCTACTGAACAAAACCAGGCCTAGCACTACGGTCGATATCGCAACCAGACCAACGATCATCTTCATCTTCATTATTATTTTCTCTTCACTCTACAGATAACGTACATATGATTAAATTGGCATTCTTTATTACTGATGACATTTCCCTATCTACTGCCGCGCCAGTGATGATAGGATAAGGCCACTGATTTTACTGTAACCACACTATTCTAACGGCTACACGCTTAATATTTTATCAATCACTTATGTTCGGCTTCCTTAAACGAAAACCTGAAAAACCAACATCGGCTGATGTTACTCCGCCAGCCGAACAGACGACTGACAGACAGACAACGCCTGCCATCAAAGCAGCCGCCATAGAAGCAGCAGCAAACGAACCTGCAGATCAGGTGAGTGAGCAGGCCGCAGACCTGAGCCAGTCACTGGAAAAAACCAGGCGGACTTTCTCGGATGGCATGGCCGACTTCTTTCTCGGCAAAAAAAGCATCGACAGCGAACTGCTCGATGAGCTGGAAAGCCGCCTGCTGCTTGCCGACGTCGGTATGGATGCTACCACAACAATCATCGATGAATTACAGAATAACATCACCCGCAAGGCCATCAATGATGTCGATGCACTGCATCAGAACCTTGCTGCCATCATGAAGCGGATCCTGCTGCCCTGTCAGCAGCCGCTGGATACGGAGACCGCCAAACCCTTCGTTATCCTGGTGGTCGGTATCAACGGTGCAGGCAAAACCACCAGCATCGGCAAACTGGCGCATCATTTCAAGCAACAGGGGAAATCCGTCATGCTGGCGGCCGGCGACACCTTCCGTGCCGCAGCCGTCGAGCAACTGCAGCAATGGGGGCAGCGCAATGATGTGCCGGTTATCGCTCAGGGCACTGGCGCCGACCCGGCATCCGTTATCTTTGACGCGGTACAGTCAGCAAGTTCAAAAAATATTGATATCATCATCGCCGACACCGCCGGCCGCCTGCACACCCAGGACAACCTGATGGATGAGCTGGCCAAGATCAAACGTGTACTGGGTAAACTCGATGCCACCGCCCCCCATGAGACCCTCATCGTAATGGATGCCGGTTTCGGCCAGAACGCTCTGCACCAGGCAGAAAAATTTAATGACTGCATCGGACTGACCGGGTTAGCCGTCACCAAGCTGGACGGCACCGCCAAAGGCGGCATCCTGTTCTCCATTGCCAGCACCCTTAAACTACCGGTTCGTTTTATTGGTATCGGTGAGGGCATCGATGACCTGCGACCGTTTGATGCATCTGAATTTGTCGATGCACTTTTAGAGTAAACGAAAATGAATAATGAAAAACGAAAAATGAAAAATGCAAAGCCAGTAACGGTTGCACTATCGGTGCAACAACCCCATTTTTCATTTTTCACTTTCCATTTTTCATTTGTTACGAAGTAACACAGTGATTCACTTCGACAATATCAGCAAACGTTACCCCGGTGGCCATACGGCACTGA
>JADFWE010000151.1 GCA_015222915.1 Pseudomonadota bacterium
CAACAAACTCCAGTATATGTTCGTTTTTGTAACCATGGTCAGGATCTAATATTGCACGCGATAACATGGCCAGACGGTGGCGGATGCAGGATTCGTTTTCTGTATCACAATCACCTTCGACAGGAGCAGGGTGCATTGCCATGATGTATTTACGAAGCCCCGGATATTCTTTGAACATGAGGTATTCGACGCGCGAGTCTTCCAGGTGTTCGATAGCGATACGCTGGAATGGACTGAAGTTATCTGCCACCAGAACATCAGTCCAGCGCCTGTGCGCTGCGATGTGGGCGATGGTTATACGGTAGCGATCGATACCAGACACATATCCTGACTCGGTATCGAAGTCATCGTAGACATCGGGTATGCGAATGCCCAGATTATCGTAATAGGGCACCGGTTTACGTAATTCGTCAAACCCGAGCGAGTAGGGGACAAAGAAAGATTCGTCCTGCCACATACTGCGCAGGTACATATCCAGCATGCGTTGGTGGTCGATGTATAAGGTGCCGTGACGTTCACGCTGTAATACCGCTCGACTGTCGGCAGATTGCAGGCTGAAGTAATCTCTCTGTCGTTCAGGGTTGCTGTTGTAGTTACGTGCACCGTACTCTACCCAGTTCTTTAAACCTTCCAGTGACAGCTGGTTTAATAGATAAGGTGTCTGTTTTAACAGCTCAGGTAACCCCGGGCTGGCAAAGGTAGTGTGGTGACCGTGGATGGAACCTGTGGTGCTCTCCATGAAATCGAATATGATCTCAAGATAATGTTCCATCTGTTCTAACGAGCCTAAGCGGCGAGCGGCCTCTGGCAGGCACGCCATAAACGGTGGAATGGAATTGCCGTTGGGTGTGCGTGACATATCCCATACCGCATTGGAAACGTGTTCTAATGCAGGCTCGCCGAGCTGGCGGGCAATGCCAGGCATCTCTTCCAGGTAAACCAGTACCGGTTCCCAGCCACGACCGATCATGCAGACCATGGAAGCACCTTTGAAGTACTTGTCTAGTCCGTCATTGGTTAAACCATTTAATGCATCTTTTACATACTCCTCAAAACAGTCTTCTATCTGAGGGAAGCTGCACTTCAGTTTTTCGCGGTATGCTTGTAGTTCGGATTCTTGCATAATTTTTTATTCACCACCGAGGGTGCAGAGGTTTTCATGTCATTGCGAGCGAAGCGCGGCAATCTCTTGTATGTAGCGCGGTTGCCTGATAGGGATTGCCGCGCTTCGCTCGCAATGACGAAAAATAAAAGTTTTTCCTCTGTGCTCTCTGTGTCCTCTGTGGTAAATGCTTTTAAGTTTTTAGTTTTAACCAAAAATACTATCGATAGAATGATCCAGTGTGCTGCGTATATCCGCATCATCGGTGATCGGTCTTACCAGTGCCATACGGCAGGCCGCTTTTGCTTCGATGCCTTTGCTCATCAATACTGCTGCGTAGACTAACAGACGTGTAGAGATGCCTTCATCCAGACCGTGGCCTTTCAGGTTGCGTGCGGTGTGAGCGATCTGTACTAACTTTTCTGCAGTTGCCGCATCTGTACCGGCTTCTTTTTCGACGATGCCAGCTTCTACTTTTGCATCGGGATAGTCAAAATCCAGACCGGTAAAACGTTGTTTAGTGGATTGTTTTAAATCCTTCATCAGGCTCTGGTAACCGGGGTTATAAGAGATAACCAGCTGGAAATCAGGGTGTGCATCGATCAACTCACCTTTTTTATCTAAAGGCAGCTGACGGCGATGGTCGGTAAGTGGATGGATAACAACTGTTGTATCCTGACGGGCTTCGACGATTTCATCAAGGTAACAGATAGCACCGATACGTGCAGCTGTGGTTAGTGGGCCGTCTAGCCAGCGTGTACCATTGGCATCTAACAGGTAACGACCAACCAGATCAGAAGCGGTCATGTCTTCATTACAGGCAACTGTGATTAAAGGTTTGCCCAGTTTCCATGCCATGTGTTCGATGAAACGTGATTTACCACAGCCGGTTGGGCCCTTGATCATCACAGGCAAACGCGATTCATACGCTGCCGTGTATAGCTCGACTTCGTCAGCTGTAGCACCGTAAAAAGGCTCTTCTTTTACTTTGTATTGTTCGATATCTATGTCAGTCA
>JADFWE010000152.1 GCA_015222915.1 Pseudomonadota bacterium
TAATAAAGGCTTTTACTTTGCGTCTCTGCGGCTTTGCGCGAGAAATATTGTTTTTTCTTGATGTCCGTTTCTAGCCGTTATCAAAAGTGTAGTAATCATCTTATTCACTCTTTAAGCTTTATGTGCAGCTGCCCTTCTTTTACTTCGATATCTTCGATACCATCGTTGAGTGCCTGCCAGAAGCCTCCCTGCTGCCCGAAGTCTCTACTCAGGTCCGCATCTTTCATATTGCCCAGCCAGGCATTGGGTAATGGCACGCCCCAGACACTGACGCCCTTGAGCACGACACCGGGCTTGCCATCGATCAGTTTTATCTCGACACCAGCCGTCACCTTCAGGGTTCTTCCGCCGAACACAGGAAGGTCAGGATCAAGGTCGATCAGTAATTTGGCGCTGGCGAGATCATCGGAAAAGTCGATGGCAAGTTTGCTGGCAAGATTGGTGTTCTTAGCCAGCAGTGCATTGAATTCTTTTTCACTGATATTGATCTCACGATCAGCGCCGGATTCACTGTAGGCTTCAGGTTCCAGCTTCTCATCCCTGACCGGGGCCGAAGCGCCGGCGAGGCGTTTGAGTTTATGATCGAGTTGCTGCTGATCTTTTTTGCTCAGTACCACCGGTGTAAACGAAGAAGGAAACAGGTAACTGTTAACGACCCAGTAACCAAGACTCAGGGTGACAGCGACGGTGATGACGATGATGCCAAACGTCCGCCAGCCGTTTGATGCTGAGGTGACAGCAGAAGCGTCTGTATTCGATGGTTGCTGGCTCAATTGTGTTTCATCATTCATGATGTTTTTTGTCTATTAACCTCAGTCTGTTTCACGGTCCATAATAAAAAAGAAAGATGACGTTTCTCGTTATCAGGTCTGATGCTACTGATTCTTGAGCCTGTTTCTCGGTACCGGTCATCGATACTGGCGCAGATACCACCATTCGAACAGCCGTTTTGCCCAGTGCAGAAAAACGGTGCCCGGCAACATCACATTGCGCTGTTCGTTCCGCGATATCATCATGCCTTTGTCATTGCTGTCGACGATGCAGACCAGCTCGATCTTGAAGGTGGCCTCAGCGCTCTGGCCATCTAATTCAGCGACCAGGTTTTTTGCCGCTGCTGTAGCCTGCAGGTCAGCCATGTGCGCCTGCTTTGGCATCCAGTCAGGGCCTGGGAAACTACCGGAATCACCCGCCACGTAAACTGCATCCATCGATTCGACTTTACAGTGCTTGCTGGCCTTTATCAGACCGCCTTCAGAGCGTGGCAGCTCGCTGTTATCGAACCATTTGTTACCGGTCATACCTGGCATGAAGATGATCAGGTCAGCGTTAAATTCAGCCGCTTCGGTGATGACCTTATCTTGCTCAAATGCTTTCATCCTGGCGCCGAGGTAGGTCTGTACGCCACGTTTTTTCATCTCCGCCAGCAACTGGCCGACGGCTTTCGGGCCAAGACGGTTACCAGGTTTTTCTGCCGGACTGAAGAATACCAGGTCAAAATCCTGCCGCCTGCCCTGTCGTTTTAACAGGGTATCGGTGCCGAACAGAAATTCGAACATCGGGCCGCCACGCATGGCCGAAGGTTCTTTCGGGTTGCCGGCAAAACCAAAAGCGATGGTTCCACCCTTCATCTCTGACAGCCGGTCGCGTATCTTCTCGGCAGCATCGATACCTTCGCAGGGAGTGATGGCATGTTCGATGCCCGGCAGCTTCTTCAGGAAGCGGCCACCGGAGGCGATGATCAGGCCATCGTTTTCAACATCACCGTTATCGGTCTCTACCGTACGCCCGCCATCACGAAGACCGGTGACACTTGCCTGGTGGTACCTGACCTTCATACGACGGAAGAAGTTATCGAGAGGTACGATGATATCTTCACGTTTACGCAGGCCCGAAGGTATCCATATCAGGCTGGGCAGATAATGAAGTTCTGCGCGCGGCGCTATCAGCGTGATCTCACAGTTTTTGTCCTGCTTGCGTATCTTCCGAACCGCGCTTAGTGCGGCGAAGCCCGCACCGATGATAGTGATTTTTTTCATGTTTATTATTTCATTTTAAAGGGATAGATAAATACTACACAGCCGGACGCCGTAGCAGGTCCACACGGATCGGCATCAGAAAGTGTGCCCCGTCATCACCGACGTGCTGCTCGAATCGCTGTTTGACCACCGCA
>JADFWE010000153.1 GCA_015222915.1 Pseudomonadota bacterium
GCAGCGTCACCCGCTTCATCATTCACGGATAGGATCAACGCTGGCACAAAGCGGCCATAATTCTCATCATCTTTTAATACGGCTTCAAGGTCTGCCTCAGGCTGATCTTCTTGCGGCGGTTTCACAGCCGATATAGCTGAGTCGCCGCTCTGCTCGGCAGCACTGTCCAGCCCCAGGTCTACGTGCCTGACCACACCGCGATAACCATGGCGCTGGTCATAAGCCACCAGACCATTCCAGATACTGTTATTTGCTACTCGCTGCAGGCCTTTATTTATCGTGGTGTAAACATTCAGGCCACGCACGTAAGCCTCATCACCAAACTGTTTTACGATCTCTGCGCGTGCCATCTCATTCACATATGGTGCATAAACGCCCAGTGCACTGCGATGACGTTCGGCGGTCACCGGTTCATTTACGCCATGCTCATATTGCTCTGCAGTAATAAAATCCAGATATTTCATGCGTGCCAGCACATAATTACGCCTGATCGTCGCGCGACTGGGGTTCACGATGGGGTTAAAGGTGGAAGGTGCTTTTGGCAAACCGGCAATCATTGCCACCTGCGCCAACGTCAGTTCATCCAGTTCGACGCCATAATAGATCTGTGCAGCAGCCGCAACACCGTAGGAACGATTACCGAGATAGATCTTGTTCAGATACAGCTCAAGAATCTTTCTCTTATCCAGTTCACGCTCGATTTTCAGCGCCAGCAGGATCTCGTTTAACTTACGCAGATAGGTTTTTTCACTGCTCAGATAGAAGTTTCTGGCAAGCTGCATGGTAATAGTGCTGCCCCCCTGACCACGATGCCCGGTCATCACCAGATTGGCAGCAGCGCGCAAGATACCCTGATAATCGACGCCGGGATGTTCAAAAAAACGGTCATCTTCAGCCGACAGGAAAGCCCGCTGCATCAGCACCGGTATCTCATCGAGTGTTTTCGGCGTACGACGTTTCTCACCAAATTCCCCCATTAATGCACCATCACTGCTATAAATACGTAAAGGAACCTGAAGTTGAACGTTACTGAGACCTTCGATAGACGGCAGCTTTGGGTTCAGGTAGAAATAGCCGCCGACGACAGTAGCGGCAACAATAGATGACATCACCAGCGTGATGATAAACAAGAATTTGAAAATTGTTAGAAAGCGCACCGATCCATTACCTGCGTGATGAGTTTGATTAATCGGCAGAGTATATAGCGTTAATGACATTTTTTCGACATTGTTCTAAAGTCATCTGGTATTTTTCTACACTTACAGCTAATATTTAATGCAAAAATTATAATATATTCTATAACTACCTTTAAAATATATAAATTAGGGGAGAAGCGTGGGTCTGCTAAAACGCAAAAAACCAGCCATATTAGGCCTGGACATTAGCTCGACATCAGTAAAACTGCTGGAATTGACACAGGATGGTGACAAATATCAGGTACAGAGTCTAGCTATCGAGCCACTGCCAGATAACGCCGTTGTCGATAAGAACATACAGGATGTGGAAGCCGTTGGTGACACCATCCAGAAAGCCGTCAAACGCGCTGGCACAAAAACCAGGGCGGCGGCGGTGGCTGTTGCCGGCTCTGCGGTGATCACGAAAATCATCACCATGCCATCGGGGCTGAGCGACAGCGAGATGGAAACCCAGATCGAGATGGAAGCTGATCAGTACATTCCCTACCCGTTAGAAGAAATCAATCTGGACTTCGAGGTTCTGGGTCCATCTGAAACTGAGCCGGACTCGGTCGATGTATTACTCGCAGCCTCACGAAGTGAAAATATAGAATTACGCTCTGCCGCTCTGGCGCTGGGCGGGCTGACACCAAAAATCGTCGATGTAGAAGCCTATACCATCGAGAACTCATCGAAGATGATCGCGCACCAGATGCAGCAGGAGACTGGCGAGAGCGACGAAGACAAGCTCATCGCCGTCATCGATATCGGTGCCACCATGACCAGCCTGAACGTCGTGGAGAACCACCACCTCATCTATACACGTGAGCAAAGTTTTGGCGGCAAACAGTTAACCGAAGAGATCATGCGACGCTACGGCCTGGCTTACGATGAAGCCGGACGGCTGAAAAAGGAAGGCGGCCTGCCTGACAATTACATCCCGGAAGTCCTGGAGCCGTTCAAAGAGACTATCGCACAACAGGTAAGTCGCTTCCTGCAGTTTTTTTACACGTCTGGAGAGCACAACACTGTCGACCTGATCGTACTGGCAGGCGGCTGTGCAGCCATACCCGGCATCGATGAGCTGGTGGAATCACAACTGGACACACCGACGGTTATCGCCAACCCGTTTGCCGAGATGACACTGTCCTCCAAAGTAAACCCGCAGAATCTCAGCAACGACGCACCGTCACTGATGATTGCCTGCGGCCTTGCTATGAGGAGTTTTGACTGATGGCTCATATTAACTTACTACCCTGGCGCGAAGAACAGCGGCAGGAACAGACACGGCAATTTGCCACTGTAACCGGGCTGTCGCTGGCATTGACCGGTGCCATCATATTCCTGGTACACGTAACTTTTGATAATCAGATCGAGCACCAGAAATTCCGGAACAAGATGTTACAGGATGAGATCACGACCCTGGATGAATCCTTGAAACAGATCGACACACTGGAAGAGAAAAAACAACAGCTGCTGGCACGGATGGATATCATCCAGTCACTGCAGCAGCAGCGGCCGCAGATCGTACATCTGTTCGATGACTTTGTCCGCACCATTCCTGAAGGTATCTATCTGACCGATATAAAACAGAACGGAAGTGAATTAACCATTCAGGGTGTTGCCGAATCCAATGGCCGCGTTTCTGCTTACATGCGAAACATCGATGATTCTGCATGGATGTCTACTCCCAAATTAAAAGTTATCGAGACAAAAAAAGGGACCTTGAGGAGCAGTAGCTTCACCCTGGTAACATCACAGTCATCGCCTGAGGACAAAAAACCTAAAGGAGACGACAGCTAATGAATCTCTCCGAAATAGATATCAACGATCTCGACATAGAAGATCTTAAAAAGATCGGTACCGCGCCGCTACCCATAAAAATAGCGATCGTCGTTGTTTTGTGTATAGCATTGGCCGTTGCCGGCTATTTCCTCGATACCACAGAACAGAAACTCGAACTCGATAAAATCATCGCAGAAGAACAAAACCTGCGAGCTATCTTTTCTGCCAAACAGGCAAAAGCCGCCAACCTTGTCGCCTATAAGCAGCAGCTCGATGAGATGAACACCTCTTTTGGCACCCTGCTTCGCCAGTTACCCGATGAGACAGAGATCGAAACCCTGTTAACCGACATATCACAGACGGGGATTTCATCTGGCCTCGAGATCGATTTTTTCAAACCAGAAGGACTGCGCCCCAAAGAGTTTTACTCGGAATACCCGATAAAGCTTAAAGTTACCGGTCGTTTTCACGAATTCGCCGAATTTATCAGTGGCGTGGCTGCGCTGCCGCGTATCGTTACGGTACAGGAAATTTCCATTAAACCTGCCGATGCGAAAAGCGGCACTAAGCTGACAATGGAGCTAACGGCGATAACCTATCAGTACCTGGATGAATCTAAACAGGGGGCTGAAGAATGATCACTCTGAAATCAACCCTGAGACCAGCTGTCCTTACATCTGCAACCCTCAAATCTGCAGTTCTGGGCGCCGGATTATTGATGCTTGGTGGTTGCAGTCAGGATATATCTGACCTGCAGTCATTCATCGCACAGACAAAATCGGCTCATGTAGGTAGCGTAGAACCTATCCCTCAGTTCAAACCCTATGAGAGCTTCAGCTATACCGCTGCGGAACTCCGCGATCCGTTTATGGCAACGGTTGATCCGGAAGAAGATGACGGCATGAAAACAAGTCTGCTCAACCCCGACTCCAGCAGACCGAGGCAACCACTGGAAGTTTTCCCTCTGGACACCTTGAGCATGGTCGGCATTCTGGAGCAGAACGATCAGCAATGGGGATTGATCAAAGATCCGCAGAATATCGTGCACCGGGTACAGGTGGGTAACTACATGGGCCAGAGCGAAGGCAGGATAATCGAGATCAACGAATCTGCCATCTATCTCGTGGAGATAGTACCTGATGGTATCGGTGGCTACATAGAAAGAGATGCATCAATCGCAATTGGTGGTGATTAACGTGCGAGCGCGCGGAGAGAGACATGTTAAAAATAACAATAAATAAATATTCGGACGGAACAGGCATGAATTTAACGACCTTTAGTAAATACTTTATACAGACACTATCGATATTCTGTCTGTTGAACACGCTTGCATTTGCTAACACCACGCCGCCGGCAGCACCTGCGAACAGCATACAGAGCGTGAAATACTCTACGCTTCCTGGAAATCGCATACAGATCAGTCTGGAAATGAGTGATCATGCGGTAACACCCAGGAGTTTCACCATCGACAACCCGGCTCGCATCGCCTTTGACTTTGAAAACACCACGAGCAAATTACCGAAACGTTCACAACCTATCGGCATCGGTGTCGCACAATCAATAACGGCCATATCAACCAGGACTAAAACCCGTGTCATCTTAAACATGATCGAAGTCGTACCCTATCAGGTCACCAGCCAGGGAAAAACCGTCCTCATCACCCTGGACAGTGAATCTACAGGCGCTGCCTTTGCAGCCAGTGCCACTTCCCCTGCAGCAACTGCTGATAGCTCACCCAGGTTCAGCGACAACCCTCGTGGCATCGAAAATATCGACTTCCGACGTGGTGCAGAAGGCGAAGGCCGCGTTGTCATCAACCTCACCGAAGCAAATATCCCCATGGATATCAATGAAGAATTCGGTAAAGTCATCGTTAAATTCCTTGGCATAAAACTACCTGATGAATTACGTCAGACCCTGGATGTGCTCGACTTTGCCACACCTGTCAAATCGATCAGTAGCTTCGAAGAAGACGACAATGTTATCGTTGAGATAGAGCCCGTTAACAGCAACTTTGAGCATGTCGCCTATCAGGCGAACAACATCTTTACCATCGAACTAAAACCGATCAGCCAGGAAGAGCTGGAAGAGGTTAAGAAGGAAAAATTCGGTTACACCGGCGAAAGACTGTCACTTAACTTCCAGGACATTCCAGTACGTGCTGTACTGCAACTGATCGCGGATTTCACCAGCCTCAACGTCGTCGTCAGCGACTCGGTCGACGGCAACCTGACCTTACGCCTGCAGAACGTTCCATGGGATCAGGCGCTTGATATCATCCTCAAAGCCAAAGGTCTGTCCAAACGTGAATCCGGCACGGTCATGATGATCGCACCGAGCGAAGAGATTGCCGCTCAGGAAAAAATCGACCTGGAAGCCCGGCAGTCAATTACTGAACTGGCACCTATCCGCGGTGCTTTCTTCACCATTAACTTTGCCAAGGTTACTGATCTTGCCGCACTCTTCACCGGCGGTGGCGGCGGTGGTGAAGAAGGCGATGGCGGCTCAGGATCTACCGGTGTGTTAAGCCCCCGCGGCAAACTCATCATCGACGAACGCACCAATACCTTAATCGTAAAAGATACCGAAGAAGTCATCACTGAGATACGCCGCACATTGAAAAAACTCGACGTACCTATCCGTCAGGTGATGATCTCATCACGTATCGTTATCGCTACAGATGCGTTCACCAAAGAACTGGGATCACGTTTCGGTGTTACCCGTGCGGCCAGTAATTCTAACGGCTTTGGTGTAACCACCGGTACTTTCCAGGGTGCGGACACCATCGCATCCAGCGGCCTCAATAATATCGCTACAGGTGGTTCACCCGAACCCTTCACACTGCCCAGTGGCGCTACCGCTGCTGACCGTCTCAACGTGGACCTCGGAACAGTAGGTGCGGCCGGCAGTATGGCATTTGCAGTATTGACCGGCAGTTCACTGATCGATCTTGAGATATCAGCACTGCAGGCAGAGAATGAAGGCGAAGTGATCTCCAGCCCACGTGTAGTTACTGCCGACAGGCATCAGGCTCGCATCGAACAGGGTGTAGAGATTCCCTACCTGTCAGCCTCATCCAGTGGTGCAACCCAGGTGCAGTTCAAAAAAGCAGTGCTGAGTATCGAAGTGACCCCGCAGATCACACCGGATGACCGTGTCATCATGGATCTGGCGGTTAATAACGACACCGTAGGTGACATCTTTGCCGGCATCCCCAGTATTGATACCCGCGAGGTAACCACCCAGGTACTGGTCAACAACGGCGATACCGTCGTACTCGGCGGTATCTATGAACAGATCACCCGTGAAGAGGTCGACAAAGTTCCTTTCCTCGGTGACATCCCGCTGATCGGTTACTTCTTCAGACATACACTGGAGAGTGATCAGAAACGTGAGTTACTGATATTTGTAACACCTAAAATCCTTAAAGACGCTCTTTCACTATAGAAGATTACCTGTAAGGGTAAGGAAGTATGAAACATGAA
>JADFWE010000154.1 GCA_015222915.1 Pseudomonadota bacterium
AACATTGTTAATAGCGCCTGCGGCGCTACTAACAATAAAACCTCTGTGTCCTCAGTGTCCTCTGTGGTGAATAATCTTTTGACTGTCCGCTTCTAGCCGTACTCGGACGTTCAGCCTTGTAACATTATATTCATCAATGCTTCACATCACTGTCACAACTCCTGCCTAATATTCAAACTCGAAATTGAATATTTTTAATATGTTTATTTACGCGTTAATAAAACGCTTACACACGTTTGGAGTTTACAATGAATAGATCAAAAACCTTATTAGCACTTGCTATATCAGCAGCAATCGCTGCGACGGCAGGATGCAGTAGCGACAGTGGTACCACTGCAGCAACGACACCGACCGTCACGGGTACAGGCGCTGCTGCCGAGCTTACTTTAAGCAATGACAACATCTATACGCTGGCGGCAGGTTTTCCCGGTACCTATATCGGCAATGGTGAAACTGCAGGTGTAACATCAGACTCTGTTGATAAGGTAACGATAAACGTCGAGCCGGGTACCCTTGTTCTTGGCAGTGCACAGGAAGCGCTTATTGCAACACGTGGTTCAAAGATCAATATCAATGGTACAGCTGCTGACCCAGTAGTGATGGGTTCAAGGAAATGGTTCAATAGCTGGGTGGCAAAAACAGCATATACAGACACCGACTATGATGGTGTTAATGATATCGGTGAAAATGGTCTCGGCGAGTGGGCCGGTCTGGCGTTAATGGGTTTTGCGCAATCAAACGAAGGTGTTGATGTTATCGCTGAAGGCGGTATCGGAAATTATGCCGGTGTGGATGATGCTGATAGCAGCGGCAGCATCAGTTATGTTGTTATCCGCGGTGCGGGTAATGACCTCGATGGTAATGGCAACGAGTTGAACGGTTTTACACTGTTCGGTGTCGGTTCTGGTACAGCGATCGATCACGTACAGTCTCATAGAGGTCTGGATGATGGTATCGAGCACTTCGGCTCTACCGATCACATCAGCTATTTTGTTGCTACAGATAATCGGGATGATAGTTTTGACTGGGGGCAGGGATACCGTGGCTCTGTACAGTTCGCATTATTGAAACAGTCTTCTGACGGTGGTTCGGGTGCCGGTTCTGTAAGCGACCGGATGATCGAAGCGGATAATGATAAAGCGAATCCAGAAGCAACACCGGTATCACTTCCGACACTGGCGAACTTCAGCATGATCTCTGGTACTGGTGTCTTAAACAAAGATGGTAAGGCGTCTGAAGGTGTGCTGATGCGTCGTGGTACAGGCTTCAAATTATATAACTCTGTTATCACGCAGGAACGCGCAAAAGAATGTATCGAGATCGATGGCGATGCTACTTTTACAGAAGTCGCACAGGGAGGCACAGGTTCTATTACCGGCCAGACAGCTAATGGTCTGGCTGTAAATGTAGTATTGAACTGCCAGACGAAAGATGGTTCTGATGATACCGATTCAGATGGCACTATCTTTAATGATGCCGATATCATCACCTGGTTCGACTCAAGTGCAAACAATGTCCGCGGCGGCAGTGATTTTGGTTTCGATGCCGATGCCGTAACCACGGTACCTGCAGAAGGCACTGTTGATATGCAGGATACAAACTTCTCGCTGACAGTCGCCATGGGCGGTACGCTAGCGCCTAACTTTGTTGAAACAGACTATATCGGTGCTTTCCCGCAGGATAGCAGCAATAACTGGACCGATGGCTGGACCATCAATGTGAACGGTAACGTTACCGTATGGCAGCCAGCAGCTGGCGGTACGCTCGCCGGCGCAACCCCGACAGGTGACGGCAGCTGCCCGACAGGCACAACGTTCATCGAAACCGTTGATCTGCCGAACGGTGCGGGACAGATGGATGTCTGTCAGTTACAGCGTCGTTATGATGCAGGTGATTTTTAAAAATAGATCACTGAACTATGGTTGAAAAAAGGGGACGCTAAGCGTCCCCTTTTTTTATGGGTAAAGCCCTGGCAGTGGTGAAGTGTATTATCTCGCTTTAAGATTTAAAGCGAAATCTTGGCAGGCCGAGGTTGAATTTAATGGCGATCAGACGGGTGAAAAAGATAGCGGAACCCGCTATGGTTGCCGCTATGGTTATATCCAGATCGAGCTGCACTAATAGTATGAATAACAGTGAGCCGCCCCATGAAACGGTCGCGTAAAGCGGGCTCTGGAAAACCACGGGGGGTTCGTTGCTCAATATGTCACGAAAAATACCGCCCATGGTGCCGGTCATGACCCCCATAAAACTCGCGACCAGCCAGGGTGCACCGACCATCAGCGAAACCAGTGTTCCTGCAACGCCGAAAGTGGCAAGACCGGCGGCATCGGCAACCAGGAAAAAGCGGGGAGAGATGGCGACGAAGCGTGCAGAGATGAAGATGGCGATCGCACTACCGAGCGAAGCGATGAAGAAGCTCTGATCACGGATCCAGAACACATCACGGTCCAGCAACATGTCACGCAGTGAGCCGCCACCCAGGCCGGTGGCGATAGCGATGATGATGACACCGAACAGATCAAACTGTTTGAAGCCCGCCTTCAACACGCCGGAAGCAGAAGACACGATAACAGCGAGCAGTGTTATCCAGTACAGGTTGTTCAGCAGGTCGGGTGTCGGGTTTATCATAGATCGAAGTGTGGGGTTAAGGACGGATTTATGTTTGGTTTAAGTATTGGTTTCTACGACAACGGTGCCGGCCATCTTATCGTGCCAGCCCTGTTTGCGTTTGTCGATACCAACCCAGAACAATCCGAGCAGTAATGGTATGGCAGAAACATAATAACCGATATAGCGGATGATCAGCTGGCTGACAGAAGGTTTTTCGCCGGTTTTAGCATCAACGATGATCAGGTGGGTAATCATCTTGCCGGGAGTGGCTGACTTATAAAACCAGAACAGGATAATGGCGATGGCGGGCAGGATGTAATTAAACAAGCCATCCCAGAGGCCAAGATAATATGTATCAGGGTCCCAGTAAGCATCGCCATAGATGGCCGACATGACCGGAATGATGATGATTAACATGAGTACGGTGTCGATCATTGACGCCAGTGTCCTGATCCAGAATCCTGCATAGTTTGTATTCATCTCATTCTCCTGTCGGTAATAAGCAGATCTGTACGGGCTGCTGCCCTTAAGTATATACGTGGTTTTTGATTTAATAGAAAATAAAGTGTTTAGAGCAAGTGTTTAGAATCAGCAAATAATGGTCGCATGAGGCGATAAGCCGGCTTTGCACGTGGCCGGTGCAGAAAGAAACGTGGCCGCACCCGTTTGGTGCAAAAAATAGCCTGTCAGCAGGTTGGAATGCCTTGAAAGTGAAGTACTAGTGCAATAAAAACTTGGCACGGAACTTGTTATGCATTATTAAAGTATTAACAAATATTTATATTCATCGATGCGCAACGAGGCAATAATGAAAGAAAAACTGGTTTTAATCGGTAATGGTATGGCAGGTGTTCGTGCCCTTGAAGAGTTGTTCAAACACAATATATCCGACGACAAGGGAAGTGATCAGTACGACATCACGGTGATCGGTGCTGAGCCGCACCCTAACTACAACCGTATCATGCTGTCACCGGTACTGGCGGGTGAGCAGACCATCGACGACATCATTCTGAACAGCCTGGAATGGTATGAAGAAAATAATATCGAACTGGTTACCGGCGATGCGGCGACTGAGATATCGCGTGTCAAAAAAGCCGTTATCACTGAAAGCGGTAAAGAATTCCCCTATGATCGTCTGCTGATCGCAACCGGTTCCAATCCGTTTATCATCCCGATTCCCGGTGCTGATAAAGAAGGTGTGCTGGGTTTCCGTGATATCCATGATGTCGATACCATGGTGCAGGCATCGAAAGATTATAAAAAAGCCGTCGTTATCGGTGGCGGTCTGCTAGGACTTGAGGCCGCTAACGGTCTTATGAAGCAGGGTATGGACGTTACCGTGGTCCATCTGCTGGATTCATTGATGGAGCGTCAGCTGGACAAACCTGCCTCAGCATTATTAAAAGCCTCTCTCGAAGAACGCGGCATGAAATTCCTGATGGAAGCATCTAGCGCTGAGATTCTCGGTGACAAACGCGTCACGTCGGTGAAGTTTGCTGACGGCTCTGAAGTCGATGCCGACCTGGTGGTGATGGCCGTCGGTATCCGCCCGAATATCGAGCTGGCACAGAAAGCCGGCATCCACTGCGAGCGTGGTATCGTGGTCAACGATACCATGCAGACCTTTGATCCCGTCGTCTACTCGGTGGGTGAATGTGTACAGCATCGAAATGAGTGTTACGGTCTGGTGGCGCCGTTGTTCGAGCAGGCAAAAGTTGCAGCGAATCACCTGGCGCGTGTCGGTAGTACCCGGTACATCGGTTCGATGACATCGACCAAGCTGAAAGTAACCGGTATCGATCTGTTCTCTGCCGGTGAGTTCAACGAAGAAGAAGGTGATGAGATCCTGCAGATGCAGGACGTTGCTTCCGGTGTCTACAAGAAACTGGTATTAAAAGACAACGTAATCAAAGGCGCGGTGATGTTCGGCGACACCATGGACGGCACCTGGTACTTTAGCCTGATGCGTGACGGCACCAACATTGCCGATTTCCGCAAAACGATTTTATTCGGTCAGCATGATCTGGGTGATGCCGGCCATGGTGACGACACCCGCGTCATGTCATTGCCGGATGATGCAGAGATCTGTGGCTGTAACGGTGTATCCAAAGGTGACATCGTGCAGGCGATCAGCAAGAATGGATTGTTTACGCTGGATGAAGTTCGCGCACATACCAAAGCGTCTTCTTCATGTGGCTCATGTACCGGCCTGGTCGAATCCATCATCGCTTCGACGGTGGGTGAAGGTTATGAAGCCGCACCGAGCAAGAAACCGATGTGCGCATGTACCGATCACAGCCATGATGAAGTGATCGACGCGATCAAAGAGCATGAACTAAAAACCATATCTGCAGTCCGCGAATTTATGGAATGGAAAACACCGGACGGTTGTGCTGCCTGTCGCCCGGCACTGAACTACTACCTGCTGGCGCGCTGGCCGGAAGAATATCAGGATGACCTGCAGTCACGTTTCATCAACGAACGTGCACACGGCAATATCCAGAAAGATGGTACTTATTCAGTGGTGCCTCGGATGTTCGGTGGTCTGGTGAAGCCAGACGAGTTACGTGCCATCGCCGATGTCTGCGATAAATTCAAGGTGCCGGAAATGAAGGTGACCGGTGGTCAGCGCATCGATCTGTTCGGTATCAAAAAAGAAGATCTGCCGGCGATGTGGAAAGATCTCTCTGACGCCGGTTTCGTCTCTGGCCATGCCTACGGCAAAGCCATGCGTACGGTTAAGACCTGTGCCGGCAAGACCTGGTGTCGTTTCGGCACACAGAACTCAACTGGCCTGGGTGTGAAACTGGAAGAGCTGACCTGGGGTTCGTGGATGCAGCATAAATACAAGCTTGCCGTTTCTGGTTGCCCGCGTAACTGCGCCGAAGCCACCATCAAAGATTTTGGTGTGGTATGTGTCGATTCCGGTTACGAGTTACATATCGGTGGTAACGGCGGTATCAAGGTCCGTGTTACCGACTACCTGTGTAAGGTCGATACCGAAGAAGAAGTGCTTGAATACTGTGCTGCATTCACCCAGAAATACCGCGAAGAAGCGCACTACCTCGAGCGCACCGCGCCATGGGTCGAGCGTGTCGGTTTGACCTACGTCAAGGAATGTGTCGTCGATGATGAAAAAGAACGTAAAGCACTGGCAGAACGATTTAAAATAAGTCAGAAATATTCACAGATAGATCCGTGGAAAGCGCGCGCAGATGGCGAGAATGCAAATGAGTTTACCCAGTTAAAGATCGCAGGTTGATCATCTGTATCACGAGTGCATGAACGAGATTTTAAAAAAGAATTTGGAGAAATAGATATGAGTGACTGGACAGAAGTAGTAGCGCTGGAAGAGATCCCGCAGCTGGGTTCGCGTGTCATCAAAACCGATACCATGAACATCGCGATATTTCGTACAGCCGGTGATGAGGTGTTCGCCATGAAAGATGAATGTCCGCATAAGCAGGGGCCTCTATCACAGGGTATCGTACACGGCACATCGGTGACCTGCCCGCTTCATAACTGGAAGATCGACCTCGCCAGCGGCGAGGCATTAGGGCCGGATGAAGGCTGTACCAATGTATTCCCGGTCAAAGTCGAGAACGGTGTGGTGTTTATAGCGCTATAAGTGGCTTGCTTAACGATGGTTCGACGAGTAAGGTTTTTAAAGCCTTGCTGGTGAAGTAAGTGATCTAAATATATAACGAGGATACCGATATGAAAGTAGAAGATATTATGACAACGAATGTTCGCACCGTTTCATCTGATAAAAAACTGGGTGAAGTGGTTTCACTCATGTGTATATATCGATACAGCGGCATACCGGTGGTCGATGATGGCAAGCTGGTCGGTACTGTATCGGAGAGCGATATCCTCGGCAAGATGTTTCCTAAGCTGGAAGATCTTATGGATAATATGTCGACCGTTAATTATGACGATCTCATGGATCAATACAGTGACGTTGTTACCATAACCGTTAGAGATGTAATGTCGCCGGTGGTCATCTCGGTGAAACCTGATCTGCACATCCTGCAGGCGGCTTCGATGATGTGCGGAAGGAAGTTCCGTCGTATCCCGGTTGCTGACGGCGATAAGCTAGTAGGCATGGTCAGCATGGGCGATGTACATAAGGCCATCTATCAGAGCACGTTGGCAACAAAATTTTAGATATAAAAAAATTAACCACAGAGGCATAGAGAACACAGAGTTAAAAAACTGTTGGCCAGAATGACAATAAATTAAAGCTTTTCTCTGTGTGCTCTGTGCCTCTGTGGTGAGATAAAAAATATGTTATTTGGACGTAGACAAAAGAACCCTGTCAAGATGGTTGATAAAGGGGTCGTCGAATGGAAGTACGCCACCTGTGGTTATTGTTCTACCGGCTGCTCTATCGAAGTTGGTTTGAATCAGGAAGGCGAAGCCGTTTCATCCCGTGGTGTTGCCGACGCCGACGTCAACCGCGGTAAGCTATGCCTTAAAGGCATCTACGAGCACGAGCTGTTCGATTCTGCCGGTCGTGGCAGCGTACCCAAAAAACGTGACTACTGGCATGAAGAGTGGCAGTCGACAGACTGGGATACGGCTCTTGATACCACGCATGATGAGATCCTGCGTATTCAGGAAAAGTACGGGCGTGACTCCTTTGCGATTATCTCTACCGGCCAGATGCTGACCGAAGAATTCTACACCCTGGGAAAACTGACACGCGGCCTGATCGGTACCAATAACTACGATGGTAATACGACGCTGTGCATGGCCTCAGCAGTATCAGGTTATAAACGTTCCTTCGGTTCCGATGGTCCTCCCGGCTGTTATGAAGATTTTGAACATACCGATTGCCTGATCGCCTGGGGTTCCAACCTGCCGGAACAGCATCCTATAATCTACTGGCGCATGAAAGAAGCGCAGGAGAAGCGTAAATTCCCGCT
>JADFWE010000155.1 GCA_015222915.1 Pseudomonadota bacterium
ACGCTATGCTTCGCTCAGGATGACACCAACCAATCAAAGCTTTTCCTTGGCGTCTTTGCGTCTCGACAACTGCTCCTGCGTTGTTCTACTTACGGGCGTCCTGCCCTAATCTGCGAGAATAATTGTTTTTGCTTTTAACGGCCAACGAACAACGGCCAACGTCGCGTTTGTGCCATTTTTAGGCTTTGAAAAATGAGCCGGAATGGCTGCTAATGATGCCGATGCGATCCGTTGGTGAGGTCGTTCTGGCTGCCCGGTGAGGCATACGGTTCCTGAATCAGCAGCTGTGAGATGATCTCCGGCGGTAATGGTTTGCCGAACAGGAATCCCTGCGCTTCACAGCATTCGATCTCGCGCAGGTAATCCAGCTGTCGCTGGGTCTCTACACCTTCGGCGATAACGTTCAGTTTCAGTGCCTTCGCCATGGCGACGATGGTATTGATGATGGTGTTGTCGCCTCTGTTGATGTGGCTCTCCTTGAGGAAAGTGCGATCGATCTTCAAAGTATGTATCGGCAGTTTATGCAGATAGCTCAGAGACGAGTAACCGGTGCCAAAATCATCGATGGCGATTGTGATGCCGTGACTGCTCAGCTCTTTCAGTTTGCGGATAACGCTGTCCATGTCTTCCATGATGGCGTTCTCGGTAATCTCCAGTTCGATGTATTTGCCGGGCACGTCATGGTCTTTCATTATATCGATGATATTGCTGACGATATCTTCTTCCATCAGCTGACGAGCGGAGATGTTGATCGACATACGGACCTCGGGCAGGCCGTCTTTGCGCCAGCGGCTGAGCTCCCTGCAGGCGCTCTTTATCACCCAGTAACCGATGTCGACGATCATGCCGCTCTCTTCTGCAAACGAGATGAACTCAGATGGAGATATAGCGCCGTGTTCCGGGTGTTCCCAGCGCAACAGTGCCTCTATACCGACGATCTCGCCGCTGCGCAGATTGATCTGAGGCTGGTATACTAGGTTAAATTCGTCATTATCAAGTGCTTTGTGGATACCGGTATCGAGCGAAAGCTTCTTCAGGTACGGCACGTTCATCTCATCGGAATAAAACTTGTGGCCATTTTTGCCCTGGCCTTTCACATGGTACATGGCGACGTCAGCGTGTTTAATCAGGCTGTCCATATTGGTGCCATCTTCCGGGTACATGGCGATGCCGATACTGGCACTGACATATAGCTCGTGGTTGTCGATATAGAAAGGCCGTTTCAGGGTGTCCGTTATCTTCTCTGCCAGTTTGCTGGCATCGTCGCGGCCATTGGTCAGCTTGGGCAGCATCAGGGTGAACTCGTCACCGCCGAATCGTGACAGTGTATCGCCCTGACGGATACAGCCTTTGAGCCGGGCACTGACCTGTTGCAGCAGTTCGTCACCTATCATATGGCCAAGACTGTCATTGATGTTTTTGAAGCGGTCCAGGTCGAGGAACATGACCGCAAGTTTCTCGTTATCACGTTTCGCCTGATTGATGGCGAGGCTGAGGCGGTCGCGCAATAGTGCGCGGTTAGGCAGCTGGGTGAGCAGATCGTGGTAGGCCTGAAAACTGATGGTCTCTTCAGCTACTTTGCGTTCGGTCACATCGCGAGCTACGCCATAGGTTCCGGTGTAACTGCTGTCGTTGGTCTTACTGCCGTTGTACATCCCCATCGCGCTGAGCTCGATGGGGATGGTGCGGTTATTGAAGTGGCGGGTCTTGTCGTCATCTTTGCATTTCAGGCGCAGCTCGATATTTTTGGCTGCACGGGTACCGATGCGACGCTCGTTAAAAACATACTTCGCCTGCTCCATGTCATCGTGATGCACCAGGAATGAATAATGTTTGCCGACGATCTCTTCTTTACTGAAACCGAGCAGGCTCTCGATACGTTCGTTGATGAAAGTAAAGTGCCCGTCCTGATCAAGGATGTAGATGATGTCGGGTGAGGTGTTTACGATGTAGCGATGAAGACGTTCGGATTCGGACAGCTGTTTCTGGATGAAGATGTTCTGTTTGTGCAGCTGTTTTTCTTTCAGTGCGTTATTAATAGTGATGATCAGCTCATCGGTGGCGTAAGGTTTGCGCAGGAAGTCGTAAGCGCCCTGGGTGCAGGCGTTCTTGGCTGCTTCAAACGAGGTTTCACCGCTGACGATGATGACCGAGGTGTTGATATCGTTGCTACGGATGTGCTGCATTACATCATGGCCGTTGACGTACGGCATGTGCAGATCCAGTAGTACCAGATCATATTCGTTCTGGTCCAGCTGACAGATGGCTTCCTGGCCGCCTATGGCGATATCCGGATTAAACCCCCTGATAGCGAGTAAATCTTTTAAACTTTTTAGTACGATAGGATCGTCATCGACGATAAGAATCTTTTGCTCATTTATGCTCATATTTCACTCAATTGCGTAAAAGTTGCCCAACTCTTACTTTGTAATTTTTATCAGCACTGTTCCTGAGCGCCTGCTTTTATATCATTTTATGGTTACGGAAATTTCGTGTTTTGTTAAAAAACATTCCGAACTTTTCCTGTTTTTTCAGTTACTTGGGTAGCAGGATGTGGAAACTCGTACCTTTGTCGCTACTTCTGCAACTGATCGAACCATTTAGTTCGTTAACCAGTTTTTTGACTATCGTCAGCCCCAGACCGGCATGATCGCCACCTTTGGTCGTTTCGACCGGTGAGAACAGTCCTGAAAGGGTCTTGCTGTCGATGCCCGGGCCATCATCGGCGACAGAAACCTCGATATGTTCCTTGCCGTCAACATTGACGTTATCTTGAGTGTAGACCATAAGTTGGCCATTTGCAGGAAGTGCTTCTACAGCATTTTTTACCAGGTTGGTATAAATCTGTTTCAGCGCGTTGGTATTGCTGTTCAGGCTTTCGATACGTTCATCCAGATCGAGTGAAATCTGGATGTTCTTACTGGCGAACAGGGAGGTCTGGAAGACATGGGTAAGGTCCGCGATGATTGCGTTTATATCGACCGGCGAGGTGGCGTCAGTGGTGCTTTCCGTTTCGGTGAGGCGTTTCAGGATAAGGCTGATGCGTTCGATCTCAGCCTTGATGGTCTGTACATCCTCCTGTGCAGGTTTGTCCTTTTCCAGCTTGTAGCTGAGTATGCCCAGATAGTTATTCATGATGCTCAGCGGGTTGCGCACTTCGTGCAGCACCTCGTGGATCTTCTGCTCCATCTGCTGCATCTGGTTTTTTTGAACGGAAGGTTTGGCGCTTGCGCTGTTTGCTGTGATGGTGTGCGCGACTTCGTTGACGAAGCGCATCAGCAGCGGCAGCTGTTTCCACAGGGCTTCACGCTGCTCGCCGCCGACACCCATCACCAGTGCGCCGACCGCTACGTTATTCATCATCATCGGCAGGCAGATAATGCCTTCCTGTTCGGTAAAACTGAGGAGCTGGCGATCGACGATGGAGAGCTGGTCCAGCTCGCGTTCGAAGGAGTGTTTTGCCTGTTTATTCAATAGCGAATCACTGACCAGGCTGCGACCGCTACGCAGGGGGATGGAGATATCGGTCAGCTGTGATGGCTGGTTCTGTGCTGCGACCGCATGGACACGGTCATCTGCTGCATCGTATAAAAACAGTATGTTGTTATCGACGCCGAACAGGATGCCTATCTGTTGTGATATAACGGCAAGTAATGCCTGCTGGTTTTCATTGTTGCTCCTGTTGCGTGACAGCTGCTGATGGAGGCCGTCCAGCAGTGCGATATTGCGTACCTGTTCGGCGAGCTGCAGGTGTTTGTATTCATCACTGGCGATCAACTGGTTACCGGTATCAGTGCTCATGTCCGCAGTCGGCATGATGATCTCCAGTGTTCTTTCGCTGTGTTTTATCCTGGCCTTGGCATCCTGCAGTATTTCGAGCAGAAGGTTTTTGTCCAGTCCCAGCAGTTCTTTAGCATCGTCAAATATCTGCTGGTTTTCAGTGTTGTTGTCCAGGTCGCTGATCAGACTATTGGCCAGGTTAATGATCTTCACCAGCGGGTGTGCATCACGGATGCGTGCAGCGGGTTCATGATGATAGAGCACCGCATCGTAGATAAAGCTGTTAACACCGTGTTTTTTCAGCAGCTCCGCACCGACCCGCTGATGGGTGGTATCGAATGTATCCTGCTCCAGATTATGGAAGTAGTCGTCTCCGTCAAGCTGTGCAAAAATACTGATGTATTTTTCAGGATAGGCGGTATCCATGGCCAGCTGGCCGATATCGTGCAGCAGGCCGGTCGAATAGGCCTCATCCGGGTCGTTATAGTCACAGTATTTAGCGATGGACTGTGCGACAACTGCACAGTAGGTGGAGTGTTGCCAGTGCTGTTTAAGAAACTCTGTGCGTTCCGGGTTATTGGGTGAAAAAAATTGCTGTACCGCTGCTGTTACTGCAATGCTTTTGATAGTGTTGATGCCCAGCTGCTTGAGCTGGAATTCTATCTGCGAGCCTGGTTGTGAGCCTGGCGATCGGGCCTTATCTTTCTGTGCCAGTACGCCATAGTCACGGTGATACACTGAGCAGATGCGCGCATACAGGCCGGGGTCCTGGCGCAGGACAGTTGCCAGTTCACTGAATGACGGGCTCTCGTCGTGACAGATATCAAGCAGCTGCAACAGAGCATGCGGCAAGCTTGGCAGCTTGTCGATGTCAGCTTTTTGCAGTAAAAGCTGTGCAGATTTTGTGGCTGATTGACTCATGTATAGCTAACAACTTTTTGAAATGGCTGCGTCAGTCCGATGCGGCGATAACGAAAATTAAAGGGGAATCCAGATAAATTGACTGTTTTTGTCCGATAGAAACAGTATGGTCATACAGCTCTGTTCATAGAAGCGACCGGGGTGTTCAAGTCTGCGGCCTGATCAGGTATTGCATGCAACATGCAGTATGTATATGCAATAACCGTGCACATAATTTTAAATTGATATTTATCAATAAGTTAAATATAAAGTGGTTTTTGTAGCGTCAATAAAGTGTAAAGAAAAAAGACACGTAGGAAACTGGTAATCTGTGCTGCATTTTATCGTATGTGGTGCATAAAAGTAGTTAAAATGCATATATTTGACGCTAAAAGTTAATTATTAGTGTTTTTGTGTTTGGCTTTGCTAGTAATGGTGTAAGCGCTTCATTTATCTGTTTAGGTTAAATGATGTTCATTCGTGCTGATTTTTTTGCTGAGGCGTTGCGGCAAAGGGTCAATCTGAATTACCGTTGATCGGTCTAACCTTATCGTGCAGTGCTCTATCCTGTTCTGCGCATAGCTTTATGATCTTTTCAGCCCGAACCGGTTCTGAATAATAATAGCCTTGAGCATATTCGCAGCCATGGGCGGCTAAGAATATTTCGTGAGAACTGTTTTCGACACCTTCAGCGATAAGTTTTAGTTTCAGGCTTCTTCCCATGGCGATGATCGCCTGCACCAGTGTCGCATCTTCCATATCATCGTCGATGTCCCTGACGAAGGCTCGGTCGATTTTTAATTTATTGATCGGCAGCTGTTTCAGATAGCTTAGCGAAGAGTAGCCGGTGCCAAAGTCATCGATAGCCAGTGAGATGCCCAGTTCACGTAAGCGGCGCAGGGTGGTCAATGCTTTGTCGGTTTTGTTGATGATGAAGTCTTCCGTTATCTCCAGTTCCAGCCAGTCTGTTTCACAACGGGTCTTCTGTAGTACGCGCTCTACTACCGCCACCAGGTTGCCATGATGGATCTGGTTGCCAGCGATATTGACGGCAACGGTCTTGATGGGCAGGCCCTGTTTTTTCCACGCTACCATCTGCTCACAGGCCTGGAGTAAAACGACCTCCCCGATGCGGTTGATCAGGCTGCTTTTCTCGGCGATGGGTAAGAACTGTTTGGGTGTCAACAGGCCGAGTTCCGGATGCTGCCAGCGCACAAGGGCTTCGACACCGACGATGTTCTTTGTCTTCAGTGAGACCTGTGGCTGGTAATAAACCAGAAGTTCATCATTTTCCAGCGCGCGGCTCAGGTCGGTTTCTAATATCACGCGGTCATATGCACTGGTGGTTAGATCGCGGGTATAAAAACGGTACTTCTGCCGGCCGTGATCCTTCACATAATACATCGCCGCGTCAGCATTACGCATCAGTGTGTCGGCATTATCACCATGGTCGGGGTAGATGCTTATGCCCAGGCTGGCGGAGATGACGAGTTCGTGATCGCGGATGGAAACGATGGAAGATGTCGCCCGCATGATTTTTTTCAGTATCGGATTAAGGTCGATGATATCGTGCAGCTGTTCGATGATGATGATGAACTCGTCACCGCCCAGACGCGCGACGGTATCGCCTTCGCGGATACAGTTCAGCAGTTTCCTGCTGACAGCGATAAGCAGTTCATCGCCGGCAGAATGGCCGAGGCTGTCATTGATGGTCTTGAAATGATCAAGATCGATGAAGATAATTGCGACCTGAAGATCGCTGCGTTTCGCCTGTTCGATGGCATGGTTCAGGCGTGCATCGAGCAGAAGGCGGTTCGGCAGGTTGGTCAGCGAGTCGTGGTGCGCGATGTGTTTCAGGTTCGATTCGATGCGGCAGCGTTCGTTGATCTCGTTGACCAGTGCTTTATTGGTATCGCTCAGTTCACGGGTACGTTTGTCCACGGTGTCTTCCAGTACCAGCTGGTTCTCCGAGATCTTTTTCTGTGCCTGCTCCTTTTGTTCGATCTCGTTATGAAGCTCTTCGATCAGGGTTTCATTCTCGATGATTAACGAGAAGTTATGCCGGTAGCGTTTGTTTAGCAGGCGCCCAGCAGAGATGATGAAAAAGAAATAGATGATAGCTGCGATGCTCAAGAACATTATCGGTTGTGATGTTTGAGCAAAGGGGTAGAGGAAGGCGGAGATAAAAATTGGCGTAGAATATGCGATGTAAGCCGATAAGACAGCAGGCAGCGAAACGATGGTGGCTGACATGATAGTGAAATACAGTATGTAGAGTACGCTGACCCCCGTAGCATCGATATCTGCCGGGAGAAACAGGGGAAGTACGGCCCAGCCGATGCCAGAAGCCAATGAGGCGGTAACATAAAGCGTTACCCAGGCATCGGTGTTGAGCTGTTGTAACAGCCTTTCCTGGTCAACTAAAAAACGCTGTGCGCCGATGATGCGCACAGCGGCGATCAGGAGCATGGCAACGACCCAGTAGATAAGGGCGCTGCCAGTGTTGGTGTAATAGAAAGCGCTGGTAAGTGCGGTGCCGGCGATCAGGGTAATATTTGCCGGCAGTGCGCCCTTAAACAGGGTCTGCGCGCAGAGCAGGTCGATTTGTTCATTTGAAGCAGGCACAGTGTCCATATGGCGCGGTAATCATAAGAAAGACAAAGGTTATCAGTTATCAAAGCATAGTCGAATGTGGCGGCAATGCTTGATAATGCGAAAACTCAGCGTTTTAATAAGAATTCCGAGTTCATCAGCGACTTAGGTAGATACAAGACAGGGTTAATGTACATGGCTTTGCATCTGATATGACCGCTAACGGCTAGAAGCGGACCTCCAGAGAAAACTAAAGTCAAAAACTTTTCACCGCCGAGGCGCAGAGACGCCGAGAAAAACAAT
>JADFWE010000156.1 GCA_015222915.1 Pseudomonadota bacterium
GCTGGGTTTCTCGGAGCAGCGTAGTGAGTGGGGGCTTACCACCTCGGGGAATGATGCGCTGGGGCTGCAAAATTATGCTATCAACGCGACTTATGACACCAAACTGAAAAGAGGCGCCGGTGCTATAAGTTATGCTTATGCAGACAGGCTATTCCTCTCTGCCCGGCTGCTGAATGAGATAACGCTGGATGACAGCGATGAGATTGCCCGCATTAATGAACGTTCGATAGCCGGTCTTATCTTTGCAACACCCGATTATTATCTCAAGCAGCAATATAATTTTTTACTGGGTGTAATATATGACAACAGTCAGGAAGTCGACGTTGCCGACGGCATAGCACCGTTAGGTGACTTTGAAGACAACTTGCTTGCCGCCGGTTTCTTATTCAATAACAGTGATATCAACCCGCTGTCGATCAGTAATGTCGATGGCATGAAGTTACGGCTGGCGGCCGAAGACAGCGATACGCTGGGATCCGATTATACCGGTCAGGTCTATACCCTGGACTGGCGCGGATACCTGCGTACCGGCAGAGAAAGTGTTTTTGCCTTACGTTTCGTTCAGGGCTGGGGCACGGACGATCCCCGGCCGTTTAAACTGGGTGGTGAAGGTCTGAATGATGACGCCATATCCATCTTGTTTGCTTCCGGTGGTGAGCCGGTATTCAACGCGCGAAATTATGCACTGCGCGGTTATGCCGAAGGTGAGCCGCAGCTGGTCGGTCGGCGCGCACAGATATTAACAGCCGAATGGCGTTTTCCGATGCAGCGTATCGAAGACGGTTATATGGTGCCGCCTGTCGGTCTGATGCAGTGGTTCGGTGAAGTTTTTGCCGAGACTGGCGCTGCCTATCAGGACTCGCCGGAGACCTATTATTCCAGCGCCGGAGTGGAGATAACGGCCGATATAAATATCTTCTATTTCGTCGTGCTGCGAACCCGTCTGGGTTATGCTCATGGCTTTGATAAGGATATCGGTGACGATCGTGTATATATAAAGATAGGTGGAAATTTTTAGCTGAGTGTCTCAGCTAACGGAAATACTATGTCAGAGATAAGCGATAATCTGTTTGAGCGAACCGTCGGTCAGATCACCGCCGCAGAAGCGGACGTGTCACACATCCTCAATGAGCTGAACGATGCCCAGCGGCAGGCGGTTACCGCCCCGCCCCAACATATGCTGATACTGGCCGGTGCCGGTAGCGGCAAGACCCGGGTACTGGTGCACCGCATCGCCTGGCTGAGCCAGGTCGAAGGTATCTCGCCCTATAATATCTTCGCTGTTACCTTCACCAATAAAGCGGCAGCAGAGATGCGCCATCGTGTGGAGAAGCTGCAAGGCCTGCCAGTCTCGGGCATGTGGGTCGGCACCTTTCACGGTCTGTGTCATAGACTGCTGCGCAATCACTGGAAAGAAGCAAAGCTGCCACAGAGTTTTCAGATTCTCGATTCCGATGATCAGTACCGGCTGATCAGGCGGGTATTAAAAGCATTGGAGCTGGATGAAGCAAAGTGGCCGCCGAAACAGGCGCAGGCATTCATCAATGCGCGTAAGGATGAAGGCAAGCGTCCGACACATATCGATACCTCGCGTAACCCGATGTATGAACAGTGGGTGCGCATCTACACCGCCTACCAGGTTGCCTGCGACCGTGCCGGGGTGATCGATTTTGCTGAGCTGTTATTGCGTACCCTCGAAGTGATCCGTGACAATGATTCACTGCTGGCACATTATCAGAAACGTTTTCAGCACATCCTGGTCGATGAGTTTCAGGATACCAATACCATCCAGTACGCATTGATCCAGTTGCTGGCAGGGCAGAACAACAAGGTCTTTATCGTCGGTGATGATGATCAGGCGATCTACGGCTGGCGCGGTGCGCAGGTAGAAAATATCCAGCGTTTCCAGAAAGATTTTCCTTCGCTCGACGTGATACGCCTTGAGCAGAATTATCGTTCGACGACGACCATCCTGTCTGCCGCCAACGCGCTGATCGAAAATAACGCCGACCGTATGGGCAAGAAATTGTGGAGCAGCGGTGAAGATGGCGAACCGATCATCTTCTATAACGCCTACGATGAACGCGATGAGGCGAAATTTGTTATCGACAAGATAAAGCAGTTCGTCGAGATGGGGAATGCGCGGGCGGACACGGCGATCCTGTACCGTTCTAATGTGCAGTCACGTATCTTCGAGGAACGATTCGTCAGTGAAGCCATCCCCTACCGTGTCTATGGTGGTATGCGATTCTTCGAACGTGCCGAGATCAAGAACGCACTGGCCTATCTCCGTCTGATGGATAATACCAATGACGATGCATCATTCGAGCGTGTGATCAATACACCGACGCGAGGCATCGGTGAGCGCAGTGTAGAGAAAGTAAGAGATGTCGCCAGGCAGCTTGGCAGTACCATGTGGGTAGCGGCAGAATCGATCATCGAAAATAAGGGCCTGCCGGCCAGGGCATCGAATGCGATACAGGGTTTCCTCGATCTGGTAGCGGAGATGAAGGCCGCCAGCAGCGAGATGCAGCTACATGAACAGGTCGATCACGTGGTGCATAATGTCGGTTTGATCGAATATTATGAGAAAGAAAAAACCGAGAAGGCCCAGGCCAGGGTCGAGAATATCGAAGAGCTGATCACCGCGGCCAGAGGTTTCGAATATGACCCTGCTGAGCTTGCCGATGAGCTTGGTGGTCCGATGGATGAGCTTACCGCTTTTCTTACGCATGCATCGCTGGAAGCAGGCGAGGGCCAGGCGGCCGAATGGGATGACTGCGTTCAGCTGATGACACTGCACAGTGCCAAAGGTCTGGAATTTCCGCTGGTATTTATGGTGGGTATGGAGGAAGGTCTGTTCCCGAGCCAGCGTTCACTGGAAGAGGAAGGCAAGTTAGAAGAAGAGCGCCGCCTGTGTTACGTCGGTATAACCCGCGCCCGGGAGCAGCTGGTGGTCAGCAGTGCTGAACATCGTCGCCTGTACGGTCAGGATCTGTACCCGACAGCCTCGAGGTTCATCAGTGAGATACCGGAGCATCTGGTCAATGAGATACGGGGCAAGCATAATACCAGCCACACGGTGTCAGCAACACAATACCGCTCAACAACTTACGCAACGACAGAAGCCGTAAATGGTATATATGTCGGTCAGCGGGTGGTGCATAAGAAATTCGGTGACGGCGTGGTGACAAACCTGGAAGGCAGTGGCAGCCATGCCCGTGTGCAGGTCAATTTCGAATACGAAGGCAGTAAGTGGCTGGTGATGGCGTACGCGAACTTATCACCGGCTTAAAAACTTTTTCACCACAGAGGCACAGAGTACACAGAGAAAAATGTTTAAATTTTTTTATTGTCTGCGCCGCAGGCGCAAACACAAAACAGCTTTTCCTCTGTGTACTCTGTGCCTCTGTGGTGAATAATCGTTTTTATCTTTAACAAAAAACCAATTTAAGGTATCAGTATGAAACGTCGTGATTTTATCAAACAGGCAGGTATCGGGGCTGTAGCGGCCACAGGTGTTTCGGCCCCTGCTATCGCCAGTGCAAAAACAACAATAAAATGGAAGATGGTCACGACCTGGCCGAAAAACTTTCCTGTGCTCGGTACCGGTGCAAACGAGCTGGCAAAACTGATAACAGAGATGTCAGATGGCAGGATCAAAGTAAAAGTCTATGGTGCCGGTGAACTTATCCCGGCGTTTGAAGTTTTCGATGCCGTATCTCGTGGCACCGCACAGATAGGACATGGTTCGGCCTATTACTGGAAAGGGAAGATCGAGGAAGCGCAGTTCTTCTCTACGGTGCCCTTTGGTATGAATGCACAGGAGATGACCGCCTGGCTGTATTATGGCGGCGGTATGGAGCTGTGGAAAGAGACGTATGAACCTTTCGGTATTATCCCGGCAGCAGCGGGTAATACCAACGTGCAGATGGCTGGCTGGTTCAACAAAGAGATAAACGGCGTTGATGATCTGAAAGGCCTGAAGATGCGTATCCCCGGGCTTGGTGGTGAAGTGTTAAAGCGCGCGGGTGGCACACCGGTCAATCTTCCTGGTGGCGAGTTATTCACATCGTTAAAGACCGGGGCGATCGATGCAACCGAGTGGGTCGGCCCGTATAATGACCTGGCTTTCGGTCTGCATAAAGCGGCGAAATATTATTACTATCCGGGATGGCATGAGCCGGGCACCACATTGGAAGCCATCATCAA
>JADFWE010000020.1 GCA_015222915.1 Pseudomonadota bacterium
AACAAATAATAAAGGCTTTTACTTTGCGTCTCTGCGGCTTTGCGCGAGAAATATTGTTTTTTCTTGATGTCCGTTTCTAGCCGATAGCAGTCATTTCTACAGTCACAGTTCTGTGTAGAGCTGACCATTACTCCACACCCGGATCTTCACTTTTCAGGCCTTACTCTTGTGAGAACACTGACTTAATCAGTGGGATCGTCAGCTTGCGTTTCATTGCCATCGAGGCTTTATCGAGAACAGCGAGACGTTCGAACAGGCCGAACATATCACGCGGATAACGCTGCATCATATAGTCAGCCACGTTCTCCGGCAGTTCGAGGCCATTCTGCCCGGCACGATAGCTAAGGGCCTGGTATTTTTCTTTATCCGTCAGATCCTGCAGCTGAAATACCGGTCCCCAGGCCAGACGTGAACGCAGGTCAGGAAGTTTCACCGCCATCTCGTCGGGCGGCAGCGTCGATGACAGTATGAGGCGGCTCTGATTTTCACGTACCCGGTTGATCAGATCGAACAATGCGGTTTCCCACTGATCTCCCTGCAGCCAGCCGTCGATATCGTCCAGACAGATCAGTTCGATCTGCTCCAGCCCGTCCAGCATGGCGGCAGACTGGCCGATGATCTCAGCGGGCGTCAAATAACAGGTCGTACGCTGGCATCTTGCGGCCAGGTTGCAGCTCGCCTGCAGCAGATGGCTTTTACCCAGCCCCGGTTCTCCCCAGATATACAGCTGTTTCTCGCCCTGACCTGAAGCAGTCTGTCGGGCAAGTCCGGCAACGACGGTATTCCTGCCAGTGATCAGGCTGTCGAAGGTAAATAACTCGCCAGGTTCAAAACCAAGGGGCAGCTGAGGATGAATTAGCGATGTCATCTCTGTGTTTTCGGACCGGGATTGCAACCGGTTTAGTGGATTAGTCTGTAATAATAGACAGGTGTCAGATCCTGTGGCGCAGTATCCGGCGTGGCAGTAACAGGGTCTTCAGGCGTTAAAGCTTCAGCAGCCTGTTTCTCTGAACCAGTATTTGCTGCCACATCCTTCCCGGCCGCAGTTTTTTCAGAAGCCGTTTTTTCAGAACCCGAGATCTCAGGCTCCAGAGTTTCAGGACCAGGGGCTTCTGCTGGTATTTCTACAGGAGGTGATTTCACTGGCTGCGGTTTTATCGCCTCAGTCTCGATGAGTTCGGCATCATTATGCAGTAGTTTCAGCAGGTCCTGCTCATCACTTCTTAATAACAGCTCGAACATCGCGCTCTGCGCATCCACCCTGAGCGGATTCACCGACGCAACTACGCTGAGATTCAACAGATAGTTTTCTACTTTCCGGTATTTTGCAACGGATGTTATCGCCTGTACATCCAGCCTTACTCTGATGAGATGCTGGTCTTTACCGGCATCATGCACCGCATAGACATTACCCATGGCATTGGCTGCCCGGTCGACAGCTTTGTTCACCAGCTGCTCATAATCGGTATCGACCATATTCCAGTACTGATCGTCGCCATCCATCAGCAGGCTCCAGTTGCTCTGCCACTGCTTGCCATTCCATATCATACTGCCTGCCAGCGCCGGCCCCCGACTGTAGCGTTCAGATGCTCTGGTGATCGGGTCTCGAAATCCGCCCCTGATATCTGCTGCAGTAAGCGCTTTTTGGTCCTTATAATCATACAGCGGCCAGCGTGCAGGTACACCCCGGCGTAACAGAGCCTTGTCCATAGTCGTTTTTAATAGAGACTGATCCGACTCTTTGAGTACATACTCACTTTGGCCATCTCTGACCGCCAGCCAGATCACGGCATCGCTGCGATGTTCACCCCAGACAGGAAAACCCTTGTCCAGCAGGTATTTCATCATCAAACTGCCGTTATACTGAATTTTTAACACATGCATCAGCAGCTCGCCTGCTGCATTTTTTTTCGGCGGATCCAGCGGTTCATAACTGAACTGTTTGACATAACGGCTGGCGGCGGGCGGTTTCAGTTTATCCATCACGAAACTGTCACCGGAGATGCGGATAAAAACCTCGTTCATACCTTTTTTGAATGCGCCGTAACGACTGTTCGAGGATTCATCCACTACCGGAATATCAACATTGTAAAGACTCGTTGCTCTGCCGGCGATGGCGTTACTGAAGATAAGCTGACTGCTCAATAACAGCAACAGCAAGGTGCAAACGGATTTCATATTGTCAGGTATCTGCAAAAAAGGGTTACACATAGCGGGGAATGTCGTCAATTCTAGCGGTCTGGATGCAGGCCTGTACAGTAACTTCTATATTGATGCTCGGTCAAATCTACTGGCAGCCCTGATTTTAAAAGGGGGCTGAATGCTCGCCACAGCACAAATCTAGGCAAGCCAAAGGTCGGCAGAGCGTGTACAATAACACATCTTTTTTTATACAACCAAAAAGTCCGAAATTTCCATGTCTGCCGAACAATCCAAGCAATCAAAATCCTTAAGTTACCGCGATGCCGGTGTCAATATCGACGCGGGCAACGCCTTTGTCGAAAAAATAAAATCCAGTGTTGCCAGCACGAATCGCCCTGGAGTCATGGGCAGTCTCGGCGGCTTCGGCGGTTTATTCGAACTGCCGGAAAATTACAGGCAACCGGTACTGGTGTCGGGCACTGACGGCGTTGGTACCAAGTTGAAACTGGCTATCGATCTCAACAAGCACGATACCATCGGCATCGACCTGGTCGCCATGTGTGTCAATGATATCCTGGTACTCGGCGCCGAACCGCTGTACTTCCTGGACTACTACGCCACAGGCGAACTGAACTCCGAGATAGCCGCTGATGTCGTCGCCGGTATCGCCGACGGCTGCCGGCAGTCAAATGCGGCACTGATAGGCGGTGAGACCGCTGAGATGCCTGGCATGTACGGCAAGGGCGACTACGACCTGGCAGGCTTCTGTGTCGGCGTGGTTGAAAAGCAGGCGATCATCGACGGCAGCAAAGTGAAAGCCGGTGATGTGATGATAGCGATCGCATCCAGCGGCCCGCATTCCAACGGCTACTCACTGGTACGCAAGATCATCGAGGTAAGCGGCGCCGATATCAACGCTTCCATGGACATCAACGGGGTCGATACAGGGAGTATCCTGGGTGACGCCCTGCTGGCGCCGACTAAAATCTACGTCGATGCGATACATAAACTTCTGCCGAAATTTGATATCCACGCCATGGCGCATATCACCGGCGGCGGCCTGCTGGAAAATATTCCACGCGTATTACCTGAAGACACGGTAGCCGTTATCGATAAAAACAGCTGGCAACTACCCGCTGTCTTCCAGTGGCTGCAAGAAAACGGCAATGTCGACCTCAACGAGATGTACCGCACCTTTAACTGCGGTATCGGCATGGTACTGATCGTCGATGCAGCAGATGCTGATGCAGTCACCGCGAGCCTGACAGAAAACGGGGACAGCGCATGGCGTCTCGGCAAGATAGAGTCGAAATCGAATACGGATGACGGCCAGGTTGTCTTCAGCTAGCCGTTCAGCGACCAGGTAACCCAACCATACAGAACAGCGCAGGACAACCGTGTCAAAAGCTTCTCTTGTCGTACTCATATCCGGTGGCGGCAGCAACCTTCAGGCTATTATCGATGCCATTAAATCACAGCAGCTGAACGCTGAGATAAAAGCAGTTATCAGTAACCGGGACGATGCTTACGGTCTGAAACGTGCAGCAAAAGAAAACATCAAAACCTATGTTATCGATCACAGGCAGTTCTCATCGAGAGAAGCTTTCGATCAGGCGATGATACAGATCATCGACCCACTCATCGCTTCCCCGGCATCCGATCAGACATCAGACCAGACACCTGATCATGCACGAGGCCTGGTCATCCTGGCAGGCTTCATGCGCATACTGAGCAGTCCATTTATCCAGCATTACCAGCAGCGGCTGATCAACATCCATCCATCGCTACTGCCGAAATACAAGGGTCTTCGCACCCATCAGCAGGCGCTTGATAACCATGACAGCGTTCATGGCGCCAGCGTACATTATGTAGACGACGAACTCGACAGCGGCCCGCTTGTCATACAGACAGAAGTGCCGGTCACTGCCGATGATACTGCAGCGACTCTGGCACAGCGTGTTCTGGAAGAAGAACATAAGATATATCCGCTGGCAATAAAGCTGCACTGTGAGGGTGAACTCAATTTCGATCAGAACAACTTGCTGTATCATGGAAAACCACTGCTTCGACCCCTGCTATGGAAAAACGGACAACTACTGCACCCTGCTTGACGCTAACGCTCTGAAGACGATGCCATGGCATCATAAGAAATAAAGAGTAATAAATGAAGAATAAAAAATTGAAAGCATGGGCGCTCAACGGGCTCTTTATTTGTGCAGCCCTGCTCAGCAGTAAAGACCTGTTTGCGCAAAAAACAGGATCTGACAGAGCACTGCCCGAGTTCGAGGCGCAATACGCAATCGAGCTATTCGGGTTAAAAGCCGCAGAGGCGCACTACAACCTGAGCTACACCGACACCGGATACAAATTCACCCAGAGCACGAGGCTCTATGGCATAGCCAGTGTCTTCCGCAATGATACCGTCGATGCTGTCAGCTACATCGACCGGATCGGCGATCAATTATTACTGCAGAAACATCAATACATACAGACAGGTGAAGAAAAAAACAAAAATAGAGAATTTTCTATCGAATGGGACCGTTCCGTAAAACCGGTAAAAGGCACTATAAGCGGCATCGTCAGAGGTGAACAGATAGACCTGCAGAGCGAAGGCCCGGTATGGGAAGCTCTGTCTTTTCAGATTCCACTGATGATAGAAGTGAATGAAAACGTAAAAGATTATCCCTATCATGCCATCCTCAAAGGCGAGATCAATACCTATCACTTCGTCTTAACATCGAGCAGAGAGATAGCGTTTGCAACCAAAAAATATCAGGCACTGCAGATGGTTCGTAAAGACCCGAATCGTAACCGGCAACTACACATCTGGTTACTGCCCGAACTGCACAACATCCCTGTCATCATCGAGAACTACCGCGACGGAAAAATACACTCCAGGATGCAGCTGGAAACCGTAAAGCTCAACAACGAAAAAAACCTTAATTCAGGATATCGATACCGATGACTACTGATCCAGACAATAACGAAGAGCTTCACAGCCGACCGAACAAATCACAGCTCAAACGCGACAGCCAGCATCTGCTCGATATCGGTGAAGATATACTGAAACTCAAAGTGGAAGAAGTTCAGGCACTGGATCTGCCTGCTGCTCTCGAAGAAGCGGTATCGACAGCCTTAAGGATAAAATCCAGAAGCGGCCTGAAGAGACAGCGTCAGTATATCGGTAAATTATTGCGCTCTATGGACAGCGAACATCTCGAAGCCCAGCTGAGAAAGATTCAGCATCGCCACGATACCAATACCGCACAGTTTAAACGGCTGGAGAGATGGCGTGATATGCTGATCGACAATGATAAGGCCACTCTGGGCGAAGTCATCGATCACTTCCCCGATATCGACCGTCAGCACGTCAACCAGCTGATCCGCACCGCACATCAGGAAAAACAGCGCGAAAAACCACCCGCCGCTGCGCGCAAGTTATTTAAATATCTCAGTGAGATGGAAGAGAGTAAGAGCCAATGAAAAATGAAAAATGAAAAATGAAAAATGAATTTTATAGCTTACTGCTATTCATCGATAAAATTTTTCCTATATTTTTAGATTTTCACTTTTCATTGTTTCTTAGTCCATCCTGTTTCTCTCGCTGCTCGAGATAGGTGTCCGGTAGCGGTAGACCACCCAGTAGGTTGACAGGATAAAGGTGAAAATGACGACCAGCTGTATCAGATAAGCTGCCTGCAAGCTGATCATACCGGCTAGCAGTGCGCTGTAACCGACCAGCAATGAGAACTCACTGCCCTGTCCTAATCGCACACCCAGCTCTGATGAGAAACGTTTATCTTCGCCGATAAACTGGAAACCCTGTTTGAACACCAGCGGTTTTACGATAATGATGACGATCGATATCACAGAACCTGCCAGCAACACGTCCTTCGAAACACTGATATCTAACTGTGCACCGATGGAAAAGAAGAACAGGATAAGGAAAAAATCTCGTAACGGTTTCAGGTTTTCTGCAACCACCATCGCTACCGGTGAGGATGCGAATGCGACACCAGCGATAAAAGCCCCCATCTCGTAAGACAGACCTATCATTTCTGCTACGCCTGCACCGAGCAAGCCCCAGCCCAGTGCCAGCAGGAAAGTGTATTCCTGAATGGTATCGAAACGCATGAACAGCCTGTTGATAACAAAGCGAACCGCAATGTAGGCAATCACGGCAAGCGCTATCAATTTGATTCCCAGCAGGATGATGGCCGTGGTAACGTTTTCATGCTGACCACCACTGAGCATAACCAGCAGGATGATGGCGATCACATCCTGCATCAGCAGCACACTGACCATCATCTCACCCGTGTGTTTATGATGCAGCGTCGTGGTCGGGATAAGTTTAAGGCTGACGATGGTACTGGAGAACATCAATGCCGCGCCGACGATGACACTTTCTACCATGCTAAAACCAAAGGCATAAGCGATAGCTGCCACAGTACTGAAAAATACCAGGCTAGTGGTCAGTGTAACGATAGCTGTCTTACTGAACAGATGGAACAGGCGTTCCGGTTTCAGGTTGATACCGAGAAGGTATAACAGCAGGATAACGCCGACATGGGAGAGTTTTTCAATGTGCGCAGGCTCATCGATCAGCGCTATGCCGGAAGGCCCGGCCATGATGCCGAGACCGATATAGGCGAGGATGACCGGTTGCTTGAGGTATAGAAAAACGGTGGCGAAAATCGCTGCGCCGGCAAATATCAAAACAAATTCAAAGATTATATTCTGATATTCCATGATGATGGTTTTCTGTTCAGCTGAACATATGTCCTTTTGTTATCCGGGAAATGAACATTTGAAGCGTTTATGTTCGAGTACCGGGAACATCTTGCGGGTATGCTCCAGTTTGGCCATGTCGATATCTGCGATAACCACCCCGGTACCGTGTGGCAGGCGATTTAATACCAGCCCCCATGGATCGATGATCATGCTGTCACCGTGTGTTTCACGGCCGCCGACATGATAACCGCCCTGATCGGCCGCTATCATAAATATCAGATTTTCGATCGAACGTGAGCGCAACAGAGATTCCCAGTGCACCTTACCGGTGAGGCTGGTGAATGCCGACGGCAGAACACATATCTCCATGCCCTGCTCTACCATTGCCCTGAACAGTTCCGGGAAACGCAGGTCGTAACACACAGCAAGGCCCAGCCGCCCGAATGGAGTATCGACCACGACCACCTCATCTCCAGCGGAGATGGTCTCTGATTCAGTGTAGCTTTCGTCACTGGCTTCGATGGTGACGTCGAACAGGTGGATCTTGTTATAACGCGCAACCATCTCACCCTGCGGGTTATATAACAGGCAGGCAGCAAAGACTTTGCCGGGTTCATCGGAACGTATAGGAATAGTGCCGCCGACCAGCCAGATATTGTATTTGATCGCCTGCTGCTTCAGGTAATCCTGCAACAGACCGGTACCGAACTCTTCGGCAATCTTCACTTTATCCGTTTCGGCCATGCCCATGATGGCAAAATTTTCCGGCAGCACGACCAGCTCGGCTTCCTGCTGTACAGCAATTTTGATCAACTTCTCGGCTTCCGCCAGGTTTGCTTTTACATTTGGTCCGGATGCCATCTGTATGGCAGCAACTTTACTCACCCGATATTCTCCCGCTTGTTTATCACACGCTTAAATGCGTTTTTTATGTCTGATGTTATATCACTCATAACATTATATCTTGTTTGCGAAGATCTGAAGTCCGCTGGCCGCCGGATGCCATCAGCGCCGACTTAGCTGGAACCTGATCAGATCATCCGCCGCACTACCCGGAACAGTCTGTATGCTGTTCGAAGGGATGCCCAGAGATACCATCCAGTCACTCAGCTCCTGTACCCAGAACTCACCTTCCTCACCACCGGGATACTGCACCTCGATGGTCTTGTCTTTATCCTGCAACCAGGCATTGACCACTTTATTCAACACCGCCAATGATAACACTGTCTCACCGCTACGGGCGATGTCCCACTGCTCTGCATATAATATCCAGTCATCTGTTTTCCTGGAAGCTCCGCTGCCCGATACAGATGAGACCGCCGATGAAACCGTCTGTTTCTCAGTGGCGGCCGGCTTAACTTTATCATTTTTCTGCACGCTACCACCATGCATATTAGTCGATACAGACAATAATATGGCGCTTACTATCAGCTTGCTTATCTGGCCGACTGCCAGACTGTATGCTGCTGTATTAAAAATCATATTCATCGACATCCGGTTTGGTTTCTACGATTTTTTCGATTATCGGATCATCCCAGCTGCCGGTTACCGAATAAACGGTATGACCGACCAGGCTGATATCAAAAACTTTCTGTATCAGAGCCAGCCCGGCACCCACGGCAACACCACCTAATAATATACCACCGGCAAAGGTCAAAGAATCAGTATGCGGCTTAACGCGCATCAGCAGACCGTAATCATGTTTGACCATGCCGACACTGCCGAACATATTGATATCGGCCGCAGCCGCTGAAACATCGAAATTTTTCAATGAACCATCACCATTAACAAACTCGAAATCGCCTTTGATTTTATCAAACGAAAAACCTTTTCGGGTAACATCATCAAAATCGAAGGCCAGTCGGTTAGCCAGTTTGAATATGTTCAGCAGGCCCAGGATCCTGCCACCGGCACCGGGATCCACTTCCAGTATCTCGCCATCGTTCATCTGAAAAGATGTTTCGCCCTTCATATTTGCCCACGAGAGCGCATAGGGTTCTGCCGGCCATTTCGAGTTAAAGACTGCATCATATTCGCAGCGATCAAGGCTGCGCTCGAAACCAAGCCCGGTGAGCGTATCACCAAGATTCGCACTTTTTATGGTACCCTTCACGGCGGTTTCCTGAGAGCCGTTCCACAGGTTCATCCAGCTGCCATCTGCATCAAACGTCATCGCCGGTCCTTTTAATGACAGTTTCTCTATCGCCATCCCATGTTCCTGCACGCTCGTCTCCAGTACAACATCGGTAAAATGCCAGTCATCCCATAAAACATTTTCGGCCTGCCAGTGTAACGAAGGAAAATCTGTGGGCTGCAATGGCTGAGAATCTCCCTTAACACTGCTGACGAACATCGCGTGAAGATCAATATTATTCAGATCCAGAGTGATATCGGTGTCCCTGGACAGGCTCTCATCAAATACGCCTTTACCTGCCATATAAGCCGACTGTACGTCGAAGTTCCAGACACGTTTGTCACTCCGGTCGGCATGAACCTGTATCAGTTTCTTCTCGTTCGAATC
>JADFWE010000157.1 GCA_015222915.1 Pseudomonadota bacterium
ATTTCGTGTTTTTAGCTTTTAACGAACGACGAATAACGAACGACGGCCAACGTCTCTTTCTAGCCGTATCCGGACGTTAAGCGAGAAAAATGGTCTGTCTGTTATTTGTCTGAAGCTTGCTCGCTTTTTCTGGCTTGTTCTTCCTGTACCTGTTTTTCCTGGGCCAGTTCTCTATCGTGTTCCAGCTGTTTCATGATATCGAACACGAGCTTCTCAGTTCCGGTTTTAGTGGCGGCAGAGATTGTGTAGACCGGGCCTGTCCAGCTTAACTTCTGAACAATCTCCTGCTGCCGTTGTTTTAGAGTTTCTTCATCAAGCAGATCGGATTTGTTCAGTATCAGCCAGCGCGGTTTTTCAACCAGTTCATGGCTGTATTTATCTAACTCATCGATGATGACCTGAGCCTGTTCGACCGGGTCGCTGCCATCAAAAGGTGCCAGATCGATGATGTGCAGCAGCACCTGTGTGCGTGCCAGATGTTTCAGGAACTGTATGCCCAGACCAGCGCCTTCGGCGGCACCCTCGATAATACCGGGGATGTCAGCAATAACAAAACTCTGGTTGATGCCGACGCGTACCACGCCAAGGTTTGGAAACAGTGTGGTAAACGGGTAGTTGGCAACTTTGGGTTTGGCAGCAGAAACCGAGCGGATAAAGGTCGATTTTCCGGCATTGGGTAAACCCAGCAGGCCGACATCAGCCAGTACTTTTAATTCCAGGCGCAGGTTACGGCGTTCGCCGGACGATCCCGGTGTGCATCGTCTGGGCGCCTGGTTGATCGAGCTTTTGAAGCGGGTATTGCCCAGACCGTGAAAGCCGCCCTGTGCTACCTTGATCTTCTGGTCGTGGCGGGTAATGTCACCGATCAACTCATCGATATCATCATCGTAGATCAAAGTACCAATCGGTACCTGAATATACAGGTCGTCACCACCGGGGCCGGTCATCTGCTGGCCGGCGCCACGGATGCCTGATTCTGCGGTATAGGTGCGTACATGGCGAAAATCAGCCAGCGTATTGATGTCGTGGTCGCCGACCAGGTAAACGCTGCCGCCGTCACCGCCGTCACCACCGTCCGGTCCGCCATACTGGATAAATTTTTCACGGCGAAAGCTGACCACACCGGTTCCGCCATCACCGGCTATAACACTTATGGTTGCTTCGTCGACAAAACGCATGGTTTTCTGTGTCCTTGTGTAGGTGCGAATTTATTCGCACGTTTAAGGTATGCCCTGACGCCTGTGTGCGAATGAATTCACACCTGCTGTTTGAGTTTACCGGATATTGAGCTTAAAGTTTTTTCTGGCAATAAAAAAAGCCCCATGCGGGGCTTTTTTTAACCGCATTGGTATGCTCGTTGCTAGCTTGCAGGAGCGATACTGATTGTTTTGCGGTTTAACGGTCCACGTGTTTCAAAAACGACCTGACCGTCAGCTTTTGCGAACAGAGTGTGGTCACGGCCCATGCCTACGTTAACGCCGGCATGGAATTTTGTACCACGCTGACGAACCAGGATGTTGCCAGCCAGAACTGCCTGACCGCCGAATTTTTTAACGCCAAGTCGCTTCGCTTGTGACTCGCGTCCGTTCTTGGTACTACCGGCTGCTTTTTTATGTGCCATTGTTCAAATTCCTCTTACTGCTATGCAGAAATGCCGGTAACTTCGATCTCAGTGTAATACTGGCGATGACCGGTGCGTTTCTGATGGTGTTTACGACGTCTGAATTTCATGATCTCAACTTTTTTAGCGCGACCATGTGATTTGATAGTAGCAGTGACTTTACCGCCATCGACAAAAGGTGTGCCGATGTTGATGTTGTCGCCGTCTGCGATCATAAGGACTTTGTCGAGCTCGACAGAAGCGCCTTCTTCAGCGTCCAGTTTCTCAATGCGACATACGTCGCCCTGAGCCAGTTTGTATTGTTTGCCACCAGTACTGATTACAGCGTACATGGGTGTTCTCCGAAATATCGTGACAGAAAGGGCGCGAATTATACGTCGTTAACCGGCCTGTGACAAGCCCAATTAAACAAATATATAGTGATAATATGTCGCCTGGGTGTTGCCCGAAGCATGTCCGGCGTCCTCGTGTTGTTTCGATTTGCTTGACCTGCAGGCCGTGACTCCATAGGATTCGCATTCTCTATATTATATGTCATCTATTTTCCGGGTATATTTTGTCTGAAGTTGAGTCTAAACAAGCAGTAAGGTCACAAGCGGGTGAGTCACGCGAAGGGGCGGCGCAGACCGGGCGGCAGATGAGCTTCGATGATGTCATGGCGCTGTGCCAGGCTGATATGTCAGCGGTGGATCAGGTTATCCATCAGCGCCTCAGTTCTGAAGTGGCCCTGGTTAACCAGTTAAGCCACTATATCGTCAATTCCGGCGGTAAGCGCCTGCGCCCGCTACTGGTGCTGTTATCTGCAAAATCATTTGATTATCACGGGGATAAGCATTTTTTGCTGGCGGCCATCGTCGAGTTTATCCATACCGCTACCCTGTTACACGACGATGTGGTGGATGAATCTGATCTGCGCCGCGGTAACGAGACAGCCAATGCGCTGTTCGGCAACGCTGCCAGCGTACTGGTCGGTGATTTTCTCTATTCACGCGCTTTTGAGATGATGGTCGATGTTGATGATATGCGGGTGATGCAGATATTGGCGACCACGACCAACGTGATCGCCGAAGGTGAAGTGATGCAGCTGATGAACGTGCATGATGCGGAGACCACCGAGCAGGTCTATCTGGAGGTTATCTATTGTAAGACCGCCAGATTATTCGAAGCGGCTGCGCAATTAGGCGCCGTTCTCTGTCAGCGTGATGAAGCTGAGGAGCGGGCGATGGCAGCTTATGGCCGTTATCTGGGTACGGCATTCCAGCTGATTGATGACGTCATGGACTACAGTTCGAGCAGTGAGCAGATGGGAAAAAATGTCGGTGATGATCTGGCCGAAGGTAAACCTACTTTGCCGCTGATCTACGCCATGCGCCAGGGCACATCTGAGCAGGCCGCG
>JADFWE010000158.1 GCA_015222915.1 Pseudomonadota bacterium
ATTGTCGGAAAACCTCGAACCTGGTAACGCCCGGCAAGCTTCATGTTCTCACCTTCATCGACCTCTACTTTTGCCAGTTTCAGCTCACCGTCAAATTCTTCGACCAGCTGTTTCAAGATCGGCGCGACGACCAGGCAGGGTGAACACCATTCGGCCCACAGATCGACCAGCACCGGTACACTGTCAGACGCCTGCAACACCTTCTCGTCATAATCTTCCAGGTCGACATCAAAAATCAAACTCTCATCCACAACGCGCATTCTCTTGCTACTGATACAATCGTCGTATTATACATCGTCACCTACATTTCTCAGCGATTTCCACGGTATAATACGCACACAATAATATCGAGAGTAAACAAGATGAACTCCATCACTATAGAACATCACGTAACACCGGCAAAACTGGACGTGTTATATGTAGACGACTGGCCGGTATGGACCAAAGAGGTCTCTGAGTTCGACTGGTATTACGATAAGAAGGAGACCTGTTATATCGTCGAAGGCAAAGCCATCATCACGCCGGAAAACGAAGAACCGGTAACTATCCAGGAAGGCGATATGGTCTTTTTCCCACAGGGCATGAAGTGTGTGTGGAAGATAGTCGAACCGATCGAAAAACACTATATCTTCGAATAAGGCCGGATGACTGGACAGTGCGGCCGGTCTGACAACTAACAACAGGATACAACATGGATATTTGGCAGCAGTTACTTGCAGTCGCTCTCGGCGTGATGGTTCTCTTTATCGCTGTCCCAAGCATAAAAGGCGCGATGCAGCGCAGTAAAGAAGCGGATGAGAAACACTGGGGAACAGTGATATTGCTGGCCGCGGTGCTGATTGGCTTTGTTATCTTCCTGATCTCTTCTGTTCGACAATAAACCAAAGTACACGAGGCAATAGCTCAGTAACGGGGCCTTAGGGGCCATCAAAATCTTTTAAAAAATTTTTCTCGCAAAGCCGCAGAGACGCAAAGTTAAAATCAATATTATTTAGTGTCACCCTGAGCGTAACGCAGTGGAGTCTTAGGGTCTTAGGCTCTGTGGAATATTCGAGCCTCAAGATCCTTCGACTTCGCTCAGGATGACGACAAGCAATAAAGGTTTTTCTTTGCGTCTCTGCGGCTTTGCGAGAACACTTGTTTTACTTAAGGGAACACTAAATAAGGATCTTATACTGCTGTTTTATTGAGCTACAGGATGCAACTAATCGACCTGCTGCCACGAAACCCAGTCAGAACGGTTTTCTGCCACATGGAACAGGGCGGCGATCACATGCCTGTCATAACGGCTGTCGGCTTCCGACATCAGCACATCAAGCACTTCCCTTATCGGCATACCGGAACGATAGGCGCGCGAACTGGTCATTGCAACAAAAGCATTGGCCACAGAGAGGATCCGTGACTCCTGCAATATATCCTCGCCCGATACACCTTGCGGGTAACCGCTGCCATCGAGGCTCTCGTTCTTCTGCCGGACGAACTCGATCACCGGTCCATCAAACTCCAGGTCTTTTAATATATCGACACTGTAACTGGTACTCTCTTTCAGCAGCGCTGTCTCTTCATCGGTCAGTGTCTCTACGCTGGTCAGTTTTTCTGCCGGGATGAAGAGTTTACCGATGTTCGCCAGCAGGGCGGCCATCGCCAGTGCATCGATGCGCTCCTGCGGCAGGCCCATGGCTCGCGCTACCTCGATGGCGACCTCGCGCGTACGCTCGGAGTGATGCGCACAATGCGGATCATGACGATCGATCAGGCGCGCCAGAGTGATGATGATGCCATCCATCAGGCGATTATGCCGGCCCATGGTATCTTTCAGTCGGGTGATGTCGTGCATGACGTACAGGTGCGAACGTTTATAAGCTGCGTGATTCAACGCCACGATAGACACATGGTAGTCATGGCGTACACCGTTAAAGTCCAGGCGCATCTCTCTATTGCGCACTTCCCCGTTACCATCAGGTCCACCGGCCTGCGCCTGCACGTCCAGCAGCTGCCGGGTGATCTCCTGCTTAAAGATATGATTTAATGCCTTGCCGCGAATATCCTTATTGTCGATAGCGAACGAGGTCGCCAGCGCGTCATTAATAAACACCAGTTTGTCATCATGATCGAGCAGGAACATGTGATCATTGATACTGTCGCCGACCGCATTCAATAAAGCCGCTCGTGCTTCCAGCCGGCTCTTTGCTTTTTCCAGTCGCAGGCTGGTCGCGTGGCGCCAGATAGCGATGAAGCTGAGAGTGATGACAAACACCGCCAGCAGGAATACGGTCAGGATAAACCGCTGATGCGTACTGGACTCGGCGAGTGCTTCACGTACATCGATCTTCTGTACCAGTCTCATCTGTGTATGCTTTATCGGCCTGGCCGTTGCCAGCACATCGATACCACGATAGTCTGCAAACGCAGCGAAAACACCGGCATCCTTCACCGCCTCCGCTTCAGCTATACCTGTAGCCGGCTGGCGATGAAACAGGGCAACACTGCGTTTTAGCGGGCTCAGATAACTCACCTGATTACCGTCGATAGCGATCAGCAGCGTCTCTTCTGTTTCTGTAGCCAGCCAGTCTTTAGCTAACAACGGGTATAGATTTTTTTCAGGATTAATGACAGCGACCACCGCCGCGCGAATATCATCACCGCTGAGCGACTGTACAGAACTCACTGGCACCGCAACGATCAATCTCGGCTGCGGACCACCTTCACCAGCGCCGGAATCTGGGCCAGCATCATAGATATTCGAGATGTGTGCAGCCTTCGTCTTTATGGCCTGTGCATACGCCTGCTTCACAACTTCATCATCGACCGGAAAATAGCGTGTTGCCAGCAACACGCCGCTCTCATTCATAATGGCAAGACCATCATTGATATTATTGGCCTGATTACTCTTTATACTGCTTGCCGGGGTAAACACCCCGGCTTTATCCGCCGTCGCGTTCAACAGGTTTTTAAGGTGATGCATCTGACCACGACTCGTTTCATCATCACCTGCCCCGCCGCTGGAAACTTCGCTTACATATAACTGCACCAGCGGGTTATTCGCCAGCGTATCGAGATCACCCCGTTGCCGGCCGAACCATTTTTCGACCGTATGCTGCTGTGATTCCGCCATGATGTTCAGACGGCTCTGCCAGGCATCGAGGTCACGCTGCCTCTCTGCCGCTACATACTGGAACACCAGCCATATGCTGCCAGCGATGAACAGCAACAGCAGGCTGAATGCGATCTGTACAGATTTATTGTTCAAGATTCAGGTTTCCTGTTATTCGGCCATGTTGTTCGGACTTACAGCAGTACTGCACATCGACGGTTTAAGAAGCAGACTAATTCGGCACATGCATCCACCAGCTGTGCTCATTGACCGAATATACCGGTACGTAATGGAAGATATCAGCATGTGAGATCACTTCATCGATCTGGTTATCGAGTATCAGTATGTCATTTTTGTTTTCGATGGCCATGACCGCATGCGCGACCCGCAGGTTGGTATCCTGCACCACGACGACACGCATGGCATCGACATCATAACCCAGCCACTTCATCGACAGCATCTTGATAATCGCATAATCCTCGCAATCGCCGTTATTGATCAGAAACTCTTTCGGGGTCGCCCAGTAGTCAGCCATTCCGTAGTTTTCGATATCCAGGATATATTCTTTCTCATTGGCATAGTGATTCACACGTTTTATCTGCTCGATCACAGGAAGATCGTCTATCGCTTTCAGAAACGCCTGCCACTGACGCAGATGACAACGATTGAACTGTGTCGACTGGCAGTCACCCGCCTCTTTCAGGTCGAGCAGATGACGTTCGAGCACGGACAACCATTGTGGAAACAGGCTCAGATTTTTCTTCTGGATCTGCTGATAGCCGAAGACACCAACCGGGCTGGACAGGCCGGAGACAACCGTGCCGGACGCCGACCAGACGTTAGAAATTCCCAGTAAAAAGAGTGAGATAAGCAAACATTGCGTTTTATAGGCCATTGGCAGGTATAATACTCAAGTTACGAACATCCTGCACTATTTTAGTTATCCCTTAAATATTCCTATGAAATCGATCAAATTATCCGCTTCCATATTCCTGCTTTTTGCCGTTTCTGCACTGGCCTTCAACCACTCGGCCCTGGCACAGGAAGCACCCGAACCTGCACAGATGCAGAACGAGCAGCCGCCGTTAAAACGACCGTCAGCAGATGAAGTGCTTACCGATGAAGAGGCGCAGGAACTGTTTGATGCTGCGATGAAAGAACGTGACAGCGGCAAGGTCTATGATGCGATCCAGAAGTTTGAATACATATTGAGCCGGCGCCCCTCGCTTAACCGTGCCCGGCTCGAACTTGCGGTCAGCTATCACCGTGCCAGCCAGTACGATGATGCGCTGCAGGAATTCCAGGCCGTACTCGATAACCCTGAAACCCCGGAAAAAGTACGCCTCGCGATCCTCGCCTATCTCGGCCAGTTGACCAGTGATGAACTAAAGCCTGAATCGGAGCACAGTTTTTCTTATTACACAAAAGCCGGCGCACTCTATAACTCCAACATAAACTTTGCACCGCTACGAGGCACAGACGCTATCCCCGATGGCGAAGATACAGCGTCACCCGGCCTGGACACCTTCTTCAGCGCCTCACATCGCTACAGCAACAATAAACCTTTCGACACTGCAGGTGCGGCCACTAATTTTGAATGGCAGAGCCAGATCTCCTGGACCGGCAACAACTACACGCGCAACAGTGATTTCGATCTCAACATCATCAGCGCCAGCACGGGGCCGGCTTTTATCTCCAAGGGCCGTTGGAACGGTGCGATCGCCCTTCAGGTCGACCAGATGTATTTCGGCAACGCCACACTGGGCACTTTTGTCTCGGTCAATCCACTGATCACTTTTGATATGGGCAACTATCACGGCATCTCCCTGGAATTGTCCTATACCGACAACAATTTTGTCCGGCCAGAGGATGAAGGCCGTGATGGCAGCAACGTTCTGGCTGGAGCGGCCTACTCGACACTGCTGGGCGGCGTTGATAACGGCCTGGAAGCAGGCTTCAGGGTGGTTGACCAGACTGCGGATGACGAGCAGTTCGGTTATAAAAGCACAGAGATCTACTTTGGCGGCTTCATAACCTTTGCCAAAACCAGCAACCTCTACCTGAACCTGAACTTCGAACAATATGACTATAAGGCGGCTGACACTCTGGCCTGTACTCCGCAACCCTGTACCGGATCAACCAGAGATGAGATCGAAAGCCGTTATGTACTGGGTTACAACTATAACTTTTCGGAAGGCTTCCTGCATGACTGGACGCTGAACACACATATCTCCTATACCCGAAACAACTCGAACATAGACTTCTACAACTATGAGCGGAAGATATTTGCTATCAACCTGGCACGCTATTTCCTCTAAAAGGTTTTTCGACTCGAGCTCATTACAGAAAAAAGTCAAAAACTGTCATATTTCAGCGACATTCTGTAAATAAAACCAACGACGAAAACCCAACATAACGCACCTAAATAGCGCGTTATGATCAGATATCAACCATGGCATGTACAAAGTGTAAAGCTAGCCGTCATCCGTCGGTAATTTATACACATTGTAAATAAACGTAGGCGCTTTTTTATATCTCTCTGCATGATGGGCTGTTTACGCCGGATACAAACAACATAACTCACTGATAACAAAGTTATTATTAAAATTTATGCCGCAAGACTATCGCTGCCGGCCATGATACAGATACAACCACTTTCAGCGCTATATAAAGAAATAAATATATAGTCAGCATAATTTTTTACAGTAAATATCAGCAAGCGCCTGAATTTACCGCGATATAGCGGCAAATTTACGCTGCAAACAAAACG
>JADFWE010000159.1 GCA_015222915.1 Pseudomonadota bacterium
CTGGCGCGCATGGTATCCATGAAATCCCGCATGGTGAGCTGCGCTTTTATACTGTTTTCAGAATAACATTCGCCGCGCGGGTTTAATGCCATACCGCCTTTTTCGATGACTTCAGCAGCCAGCGGGATATCGCCGGTGATGACCAGATCGCCGGCTTCCAGTCGTCTGACGATCTCATTGTCTGCGACATCGAACCCCTGTGCTACCTGGATAGCATTGATAAAACGTGAGCTTGGTGTCGCTATAAATTGATTGGCGACCAGTGTTGTCTGCACACCGGTCCGGTCTGCCGCACGGAACAGGATCTCTTTTATCACACCGGGACAGGCATCTGCATCCACCCATATCTTCACTACTCAAAACCCCATTCGCCATCATCGTTTCGACAGAGCGTGATATCTTGTTTCTTCAATAGATCACCATTACTGTATAGGTTCATATGGAGTTCGCGGCACTCGTTATCATCAAAGTTACTGGTGATATCAAGCAGTTTTATATCGCCCGAACTGCCACTCTCTTTATTCTTCCAGGTCTTTATATCACCGACTTTTCCGTTTTCCAGTATCTCACTGGTAGCAGCTTCAATAATTGCAAAATCTTCATCGGAAAGTTGTTCAGCCTCTTCATCACTGACACCGACAATCTGTTTACCGACGTCGCCGACAAAGACAAACGGTGCCATCAGGATACCGGAGAACACGCCTGTAACCGCTCCCCTGCTCGCTTCTTTGCCGGCGACCCTGGCTTTGGCGATTAACTCATCGGCTCTGTCCATCATCGGTGGGATCGAATTACGGGTTTTTTCTACCTCGGCCAGCACCTTCGGTATGAGCGGGCGCGTTGCCTCAACCTCTTTTGAAATAGTGACCACTGCTGCGGAAGCGCCGTCGACCGTTTTCATCACATCCGGCAGCATTGCGCGTGTCGCTTCCACCTGGTTCAAGATATCAGGGATCTGTTTACGGGTGGCTTCCACTTCATCGAGCAGCCTCGGGATCTGGGCATTAGTCTTTGCGTATTCTGCAATCGCAGGTTTGATGACTTTTCGCGTTTCAGCGACTTCGTCCAGTATCGGCTGCACCAGCTCCCTTATCTCGCCGATCTCTTCGACCACCGGGCCAATCTTTTCACTGGTCTTCTCTACGGTTAACAGGATATCGGGGATCTGCCGGGTAATGCCGACCAGTTCAACGGTAAAATAGACCAGTGCCCCGGCCAGTGCCAGCATGGAGAAGGCTGACAGGTAGATGCCATAGAGGTGCGGACGACTGATGTCTTTATCGTTAGATATCTTCATAACCTGAATACTTCACGCCGGACAATAAAGCCATCTCACGATGCCAGCTGGCGATATCGTTGCTGTTAAATTTATTGAGATGATCATGACCACAGGCACGCGCCATCACCTGCATCAGCTCTGTCGATGCGCTGAAAAAATTATACAGCTGCGTTGCAGACTTCTCGATATCCAGCCGCTGGCGCAGCTCTTCTTTCTGCGTGGCGATACCTGCGGGGCAGTTATTGGTGTTACACATCCTGGCAGCGACACAGCCGATCGCCTGCATCGCACTGTTTGATATGGCAACGCCATCGGCACCCAGAGCCATGGCCTTTACAAAATCGATCGGCAGGCGCATACCGCCGGTGATGATCAATGTTACCCGGCCACTGGCACCCTGTTCATCGAGATAACGCCGCGCCCTGGCAAGCGCCGGAATGGTCGGCACACTGATATGATCTCTGAATATCGCCGGGGCAGCGCCGGTACCGCCACCGCGGCCGTCTAATATGATGTAGTCAGCACTGGCATCGAGTGCGAACTGGATATCTTTTTCGATATGGTTGGCGCTGAGTTTAAAACCGACCGGGATACCGCCGCTAAGCTCTCTGACGCGATCAGCAAAACGTTTGAAATCATCGGTCGTGGAAATGTTAGCAAAGGTCGGTGGTGATACCGCCGGCTGACCTTCAGGGATACCTCGTACCTGCGAGATCTTGCCGATGTTCTTGCTGCCGGGAAGATGACCGCCGGTACCGGTCTTCGCCCCCTGCCCGCCTTTGAAATGAAACGCCTGCACCTTCTTCAACAGGTCTTCTTTATAACCAAAGCCGGCACTGGCGTATTCATAAAAATAGTGCGCGTTCTCGGCCTGTTCTTCCGGCAGCATACCGCCCTCACCCGAACAGATGCCGGTGCCTGCTAACTCAGCACCTCTGGCCAGTGCGATCTTTGCCTCTTCGGATAACGCGCCAAAACTCATATCGGAAACGAACAGTGGAATCTTTAACACCAGTGGTTTATCCGCCTGCGGCCCGATGACCAGTTCGGTAGCAACGTCCTGATCTTCCATCAACGGCTTGTTCGCCATCTGTGCGGTCATCACCTGGATATCATCCCACTGCGGCAGCTCGTGGCGCGGCACTCCCATCGAGGTCATCGGTCCATGATGGCCAAAACCCGAAAGCCCCTCTCGGGCCAGTTGATGGATGAGCTCGACGGTCGGCTCTTCAGTGGTAGCCCTGGCGGCAGGTATCGCCTTCTCTGTCGCGCTCGATGCCAGATCATCGCCGGGGCCCGGCTTGCCGACCTGATCATCGGAAAACTGTTTATGTGTGCCATCACAAAAAGGCAGGTTTGCACTGTGCTTACAGGCGCAGAGCCAGGCTTCGCCATCTTCTTCTGCGGTGAACGCCAGTGGCACGAAGGAGGTTCCGGCATGAGAACCATCACAGAACGGTTGATTTTTTGAACGTCCGCAAACGCAGAAATAATATTCTTCGCCTTTATTGAGCTTTACCGGTTTTGGGCTGTTATTTGCAATGATGGGCTTATCCATTATTATTCATCCTCTTCTCATTTTTACATTCCATAGAAACCTCTGATCGATATGACACTTACGACAGCTGTGAGATCCTCTGCAGCGTTTCCAGCGTTAGACCTTTTTCGTCAGCCTGCGATAATGCTCTTTTTAATCGCGCCGGTGCGCTGCGCCCCATACACATATGCTCGAGGTCACCATTAAAGACCTCGACCATACTATCGATGAGTGCCTGGGTGTTCAGCGCCTGACCGGTCAGCGCCTGCTGTAACGCTATCACTTCACTGGCGACAGCGGTGGCAAGGTCTCTATGTTCCTGCCACAGCTGCCCCACATTGCCGCCGACTTCGAGTCCGGCGATATTCGTGGTCAGGATATAGACATTTTTCAGCACCAGTTCGTGCAGCAGCGCAGCCTCATCCGAAAGTTTTCTGGCACTGATACCGATAGATGCCAGTGCGTCGATGACCTGTTGCGCATGTCTGCCGTAGACCGGTGACGGGATGATGACTTTGGAATCCATGCCTTTCTTTTTCTCGAACCAGACAGAGATAACCGTTGGCTCAAGACCGTATCGCTGCCAGCCGGCAGGCAGCAATTCGTTCTGCAGCAGCACCAATCGATCCTTCCATGCCTCCGGCACTTTTGCCAGCTGCTCGCTCAGGTCAGCCTCACCCACAGCGATGACGACCAGTTCAGCTTCATCACCACATCGCTGCAACGATTCGGCGACCGCCTGCATCTCGACACCACGAACCACCGGGTGTACGGTATAAGCCGAGCGTAGAAACCCCCGGGCGAAGACACTGCCCATCTCGCCCAGACCAACGACGACGATGGATTTATTCATCTCTTCATTTTTACTCATAGCAATAACTGTGGCACTTTGTTAAATTACGAAACCTTAACAGCGTGATTCATTAATAACAACAATAACAAAGGATATCGGCGTGGATCGTCTTGCTCAACTGCAACAATGGCTGGATAGTCTGGTCGAGAATAATTACAGCGATCTGCAGGCGGCATCAGCCGATGCCAGCTTCCGGCAGTATTTTCGGGTCTTCAGCAAACGCGACGATAAGAGCTTTATCGTCATGGACGCGCCGCCGGAAAAAGAAGACAGCCGTCCTTTCATCCATGTGACCGAATTGATCAGAAACGTGGGCGTTAACGCCCCGGCGATCATCGCGATGGATTTACAGCAAGGCTTGCTGTTGCTGGACGATCTGGGCAACAGACCCTACCTCGACCACCTGAATGATGATTCAGCAAACGATCTCTATATCGACGCTATCGAAGCATTGATCAAGATGCAGAAGATCGATGCCATACTGCCCTTATATAATGCCGGGTTGCTGCAGACAGAGATGGATCTGTTCGAAACATGGTATCTGAACCGGCACCTTGATATCCAGTTAGACGAAAAACAAAAGGCGGTGCTGCAATCCACCTTTGACCTTCTGATCAATAATGCAGAAGACCAGCCGCAGGTCTTCGTACACCGTGATTATCATTCCCGTAACCTGATGATCACCGGGGAAAACAATCCTGGCGTTATCGATTACCAGGATGCCGTTATCGGCCCGATCACCTATGACCTGGTCTCATTATTCAAAGACTGTTACATCGAGTGGCCACGCGATAATATCGAGTTGTGGCTGGAGATGTACCTGGCACGCATAACGCCGGCACGGCTGATCGAAAGAGACACACTGATCCGCTGGTTCGATCTGATGGGCGTGCAACGGCACCTGAAAGTATTAGGCATCTTCGCGCGCTTAAACTACCGTGATGGCAAATCTCAATATCTGAATGACCTGCCGCTGACACTGAAATACATCACCGACGCCTGTGCCCGCTACCCGGAACTTCAGCCATTGCAGCAACTGCTAGAAGAGACCTCATGAAGGCGATGATCCTGGCCGCCGGCAGGGGCGAACGTTTACGCCCGCTGACCGACGAGACACCAAAACCGCTGATAGAGGTCGCCGGAAAATCACTGATCGAATATCACCTGCAGAATCTGGCAGCAGCCGGAATTCATGACATCATCATCAACACTGCATGGCTGGCAGAAAAAATTCACCAGCAGCTGGGTGATGGTTCAGACTACGGTGTATCTATTCAGTACTCCGATGAAGGCACTGCACTGGAAACCGCCGGCGGCATCATCAATGCGCTGCCCTTACTGGGCGAAGAACCGTTCATGGTGATCAATGGTGATATCTGGTGCGACCTGGATCTCTCAACACTCAAAATAAAAAATAATGCATTGGCTCACCTGGTGCTGGTCAACAACCCGGAACACAACGCTAAGGGTGACTTTGCATTGGAGCACGGGTTAATTAAAAACACCGGCGATAGCATGTACACCTTCAGCGGTATCGGTATTTACAGTCCCGAGTTTTTTGCACAACAGAAACATGGCAGCTCGGCACTGGCACCGCTCATCCGCAATAAAACTGACCTCGGTCTGGTCAGCGGACAATTATATGAGGGATCATGGACCGATGTCGGTACCACAGGACGTTTACAGGAACTGGAGACACAGCTGACCCGCTGATCGAAAGTCCGGCGACCGGAAGCAATGTATCTGACACCCCGATCC
>JADFWE010000160.1 GCA_015222915.1 Pseudomonadota bacterium
AATTCGGCATTCACCACGCTTATCGCAGAGGAGATACTTTCGAAGGAGGCAAAAAGCATGTCCTGATTAAATTGCAGGGTTCGTGTGGTTTCCTCGAATATATTAACCACGTCTTCGACACCAAGGTTTTCACGGCTGCTGAGACTGGTAAGCAGTGCCTGGGCAGAAGCGACGCCTACGACACCAGAAAGAGCCTGTTCGGCCTGGTCGAGTAACTTGTGGCCGACAAAAATTAATTCAGGGCGTGGTTCATCATCTAATAAACGCTGTGTAACCGATTCGCCAAGAAATTGTGTCAGCAGGGTGCTGAGGTCTGATTTGTTAATCTTTAGCTCAGTAATGGCCGCTGATTGTTGAGATCGTCTTCGGTTTACAAATGCGAGTGCCTGAATCCTGTCCGATAGACGTGTTTTATCTAACCTCGAAACGAAGGCAAAGGCGATGATGTTAGCGCTGATACTTAACACTACACCGCGAGTATAAGTATCACTGAAGGTGAACCCCAAAAGTTCTTCAGGTTTTAAAAACTCGACGCCAAACAATCCGTGTTGTATCAAGTCTTGACTCAGGAAACCGGCGTTTACCAGCAGCGGCAGCATGAGCGTGATAAACCAGATGAAAACACCACAGCCGATGCCGGCAAAAACGCCCATGGCATTACCGCGGTGCCAGTAGAGGCCAAAGATGATAGCCGGCGCCAGTTGTACTGCCAGTGCAAAAGCGATGAGGCCGATGGCGGTTAATGCGACGTTTTCTGCCAGGCTGTGCTGATACAGCCAGGCCATGAGTATGACAGCTACCACGGTAAGACGGCGTGTCAGAATGAGTGCTCTTGAGTAGTCAGGTATAGAGCTGCGGCTTTTCTGTTTCCTTATCAACAAGGGCAGGATGACATCGTTACTCAACATCTGACTGAGCGTGAGAGAAGCGACGATAATCATCGCTGTGGCGGCAGAAAATCCACCGATAAACGCCAGCAGCCCCAGTATCTGATTGTCTGTGCCCAAAGGTAATGCGAGAACGTAGGTATCACTGGCAACGTCAGTATTGGCAAGTACCTGGTTGCCGACCCACGAGATGACAAACACGGCTGCGGCGATCGCGATCAGGTACAGGCTAAAACCCTTGCGGGCAAATTTCAGGTGATCTTCACTTAAACATTCGACAAAAGTTATCTGGAACATCCTCGGTAGACAGAATATGGTTGCGGCGGAGACGAATGTAAGCACCCAGAATGAAGGAGTGAGGGTCGATTGTTGAAACACTGTATTGGCAGTGTTGTTCAGCGTACTGCTATCAAAACCGGTGGATAAGGTCATGGCGAATACAGCGATGGTTATCAGTGCGATGAGTTTGATCAGCGATTCAAAAGCGATGGCCACCATGATGCCGGAATGATAACTGGATACATCGAGACGATTAGCACCAAAGATCAGGGTAAATAAAACCATCGCTGCCGCAACCAGCAGGGTCATATCCTCACTGGCAAATGCGATGTTGTCGACGCTGAAGAGCAGGGTGTCAGTAACAGCTTTTAACTGCAGTGCGATATAAGGCACGGTCGTGGCGAGCATGATGAGCGTGACGATAGCTGCTACTGACTGTCGTTTGCCATAACGCGAGGTGATGAAGTCGGCGATGGAATGGATGTTTTCCTGCCGGCTGACACTGGCGATGCGTTGCAGTAGTGGGTAGCCGAGTGTAAATAATAGTATGGGTCCGAGCAGTATAGGCAGGTAGTACCAACCACGCGAAGCAGCAGTACCTACCAGACCATAAAAAGTCCAGGAGGTACAGTAAACACCGAGAGCCAAAGTGTAAACCAGTGGGTGACGTACCCAGCTGGCGGCATTAAAACGATGCCGGTCGCCCATGCGTGCCAGCCAGAATAGAAGCACGAGATAAGTGGTTAATGCTAAGACAAGTGTTACTGCTGACAAAAGTCCGCTCCGTATTTAAACAATTATAGCGACGTTGTGTTTCAAGAGTCTCTCCGAACACACTGACAGTTTAACGATTAAGACATTAGTCTACCTATAGACTAAAGTCGAGGGTCAAAAAATGGCGACTCCTGTTACATTTAGTTACTGAAAAAGTTTCGGAGGCTGAAATGGCTGAATTTGATCTAGAAAAAAGAAAAGCTTACTGGCGAGAAAATGTCAGGCTGATGGTGATATTGCTAATAGTCTGGTTCGTGATCTCATATCTTTGCGGTATCGTTTTTGTCGAGGAATTAAATACCATTCGTCTGGGTGGTTACAAACTGGGATTCTGGTTTGCTCAGCAAGGCTCCATGTATGGTTTTGTTGCCATCATTTTTATCTATGCGCGTCGCATGGCTGCACTTGATCGTAAATACGATCTTCACGAGTAAGGGGGAGTCATGGAACTACAAACATTAACATTTATCGTCGTCGGGATAACCTTTGCTGTTTATATCGGCATAGCCTTCTGGGCGAGGGCGAGTTCGACTAGTGAATTTTATGTAGCTGGTGGCGGAATTCATCCCATCGCGAACGGCATGGCAACAGCAGCGGACTGGATGTCTGCAGCCTCTTTCATCTCCATGGCCGGCTTGATCGCATTCTTTGGATACGGCGGCTCTGTATTTCTCATGGGCTGGACCGGCGGTTATGTACTGCTGGCTATGTTGCTGGCACCATACCTGCGTAAATACGGAAAATTCACCGTGCCTGAGTTTATCGGTGACCGTTATTACTCGAAAACAGCGCGTATCGTTGCTGTCATCTGTCTGATCGTGGCATCGGTAACTTACGTTATCGGTCAGATGAAAGGCATCGGTGTCGCTTTTTCCCGTTTCCTCGAAGTCAGTTATGAACTTGGCCTGCTGATCGGCATGGGCATCGTATTCATCTACGCTGTTGTTGGCGGCATGAAAGGAATTACCTACACGCAGATAGCGCAATACTGCGTCTTGATCTTTGCTTATACCATTCCAGCAATCTTTATTTCGCTGAACCTGACGGGTAACCCGATCCCTCAGATCGGACTGGGCAGTATGATGGTGGGGACTGATACCTATCTGCTGGACAGGCTCGATCAGGTAGTGACGGAACTCGGTTTTGCCGAGTACACGACGCTCACCCGGTTAAGTCCGCTCAATACCTTCGTCTACACATTATCGCTGATGATAGGTACAGCGGGTCTACCTCATGTCATCATCCGATTTTTCACGGTAAGAAAAGTGAGTGATGCGCGTGTATCAGCGGGTTGGGCACTGATCTTTATTACCATCCTGTATACCACTGCACCTGCTGTAGCAGCGATGGCTCGTTTGAATCTGCATGAGACCATTCAACCCGAAAGCGGCGGCAACCTTGTTTATGACGAACGTCCTGACTGGTTCAGAAACTGGGAAAAAACAGGTCTGTTGAAATTTGAAGACAAAAATGGTGATGGCCTGGTCAGTTATACCGCTGACAAAGCGACCAATGAAATGGTGAAAGTGGATAGAGACATCATGGTGTTAGCAAATCCGGAAATCGCCGGTCTACCTAACTGGGTGATCGCACTGGTTGCCGCCGGTGGACTCGCTGCAGCATTATCAACGGCTGCGGGTCTGTTGCTGGCGATAGCGTCCTCTATCTCCCATGACTTGCTCAAGGGGGTGTTCAGGCCGGACATCAATGAGAAACAGGAGTTGCTCGCCAGTCGGATAGCGATGGCGGGTGCGATTGCTCTGGCGGGGTACTTCGGTTTCAATCCGCCCGACTTTGCGGCAGGCACGGTGGCGTTAGCCTTTGGACTGGCTGCCTCCTCTATCTTCCCGGTATTGATGATGGGTATCTTCAGCAAACGGATCAATAAAGAAGGTGCAATAGCCGGTATGATCGCTGGCCTCTCCATCACACTGTTGTATGTGTTCCAGCACAAAGGCATCATGTTTGTTGCCAGTACTTC
>JADFWE010000161.1 GCA_015222915.1 Pseudomonadota bacterium
CCCGCTGAACTCTTATCTCAGGTCCCGGATACCCTCGCATCCGTGGTAGAAAATTTCTGGCTGGACTGGTGTAAATCGTCTGAAGCCAAAGATTTAAATCCAGATCTAAGCCTGCCTCTGCCAACACTGGGTTATACCTGGGCGTGCAGTGATTTTGTGGCGCGAACCTGTATCCGTTATCCCGAAAATTTTTATCGGTTGCTGGAAGAGGGGTTTGAATCCTCTCGCAGCATCGATGACTATCGAGACATGGTCAGTCAGGCAATAACTTCAAGTAAAGATGAAGATGACCTGATGTCTGCATTGCGCGTCTTGCGTCAGCAGGAGATGCTGCGTATCGCCTGGCGCGATCTGAATCAGCTTGCTGAGCTGGATGTGATATTTCATGAGCTCACAGATTGTGCAGAGGCCATGGTCGCTGTCACTCTGTCTCATCTTGAGAGGCAGCATGCAGAAATTTACGGTATGCCGCTTGATGCAGATGGAGAAGAGCAATCACTGCTGGTTTTTGCGATGGGAAAAATGGGTGGCGGTGAGCTTAATTTTTCTTCAGATATCGATCTGATCTTTAGTTTTCCCGATGATGGTGAGACTACTGGTCGACGCAAGACCTCGCATTATGAATTTTATATCGCCATTATCCGCAAGCTGGTTAAAGTGCTGGATGAGCTGACCGCGAATGGTTTTGTCTATCGCGTTGATACGCGGCTGCGGCCTTTCGGTGTAAGCGGTCCGATGGCGATGAGTTTTTCTGGTGTAGAGCAGTACTATCAGTTACAGGGGCGTGACTGGGAACGTTATGCCATGATCAAGGCCCGCTTGATTACGGGCCGTGACAGTGACAAACAATACCTGCAATCGATGCTGACCCCCTTTGTTTATCGGCGTTATCTTGACTTCAGTATGATCGAGTCGATACGTGAGATGAAGGCGATGATCAACGCGCAGATGAAACGTAAACGCATGACCAATAACGTCAAACTGGGGCCTGGAGGCATCCGTGAGATAGAGTTTATTGGTCAGACATTGCAGCTGATCCGCGCTGGTCGTGAACCGGCATTGCGAGAACGCAGCATCATAAAAGTGCTGACCTTACTGGCAGAAAAGAGTTATCTGCAAAAACAGGAGGTTGAGAAGCTGATCGAAGCCTACTGGTTCTTGCGCAAAGTAGAAAACCGTTTGCAGATGCAACGTGATATGCAGACGCATACCTTGCCCGACGATGAGATCTCCCGGCAGCGTTTATGCCTTGCCATGCAGATGCAGAGCTGGGATGAACTGCTTAAACAACTGTCATTTCAGCAGAACGCTGTTGATGATGTTTTTCAAAATCTTATCGCATCTGATGCTGATGAAAAGAAAGTCAGTGTCTCACCGTTTGCCCTGTTCTGGACAAATCTGGATGCTGGTGACGATGATATAGAGAGCGTCAGCCAGTACCTCGAATCTCTGGGTTATAGCGATGTCGATGAAATTATCGAACTGCTGGTTCAGCTGCGTTCCAGGTCTCAGGTAAAACACCTCACCGGTGTTACCGCTCGCCTGTTGGCGCAGGTGATGGAGTCATTAGTTGAGAAGATCGCCGATTACCCTGATCAGGCAATATTGCTCGACCGTGTCTGCCGGATAATCAAGGCGCTGGCAGGGCGCAAGGTTTATGTCAGCCTGCTGAGTGAGTATCCGGCCATACAATTGCAGATGCTGACGCTGTGCTCGGCCAGTGAATGGTTTACTGAACGCTTAACGAAGTATCCCATTTTGCTTGATGGCCTGCTCAGTACCGCAGAGACATTTCGAAGGCAATATGATATCAGGCACCTGCTGGCATTAGAGCTGGAGCGCATCGAAGGCGGCAGTGACGATTCTGAGGCGGATCTTGAGCAGCAGATGGACAGGATGCGGCAATTCAAACGGCAAACGGTGTTTATCATCGCAATGCTGGATGTTTTTTATGAAGAGCCGGTAGAAACAGTATCTGATCGACTCACAGAGCTGGCAGATATCCTGTTAGAAAAAATACTCGATTTTTCATGGCAGGCCATGGTCAAAAAGTATGGCGAACCAGGCTGCATTATAGATGGCGAATCTTTTCGGCCAGCCATGTCGGTCGTCGCCTACGGCAAGATGGGCGGTAATGAGCTGGGTTATGGTTCCGATCTGGATATCATCTTCCTGCACAACAGTGCGGGTGAAAAACAATTTACAGCAGGCGAAAAAACCATCGATAACCAGGTGTTTTTTGCTCGCGTTGCGCAACGGGTAATCCACTTTTTAAATACCAGAACATACTCCGGCATACTGTATGAAGCAGATACCCGTTTGCGACCGGACGGGCAGTCTGGCCTGATGGTCAGCAGCATTTCGGCATTTGAGAAGTATCAGCAGGAAAAAGCCTGGACCTGGGAGCATCAGGCCTTAATTAGGGCCAGATTTGTCACAGGAAACGCACTGATAGAGCAAGAATTTGATAGAATTCGCAGTTCGATACTCAGGCAGGATCGTGAAGTGGAACCACTGCTACAGGAAGTGGTGAAAATGCGTGAAAAGATGCGCGAGCATCTGACTGGTCATGTTGTCGGTAATCCGGCAGGCAATTTTGATGTTAAGCAGGATGCCGGCGGTCTGGTTGATATAGAGTTTATGACGCAGGCCGGTGTGTTGATACATGCTGAACAATGTGGCGACTGTATCAAACACACAGCAACGCTGGAGCTGATCAATGAGCTGAACAGGGTTGGCTGGTATGAAGCCGATGAGGCTGAAAATATCGGCAGCGCATACCGCTATTTTCGTAAGCTGAAAAACTGGCAGAACCTCGAATGTGAGGCTGATGTTAGTGAAGTGTCGCAGCATCGTGATAACGTGATTGCTGTCTGGAACAGGTTGATGCCTGGAAAAGAAAGTATTGAGTAGGAGTTGGCAGTTATAAGCCAAAAGAATAAAACGTCATTGCGAGGTATGAAGCAATCTCTCGCAGCAAAGCACATAGATAAAGATTGCTTCATACCTCGCAATGACGAGAAAATTTTTGCACAGAATAATATGTTGAAGCTAGTAGGAGAAGTTTATGCAAACCATGGCCGATAGAGATGGCGTAATCTGGTTTGACGG
>JADFWE010000162.1 GCA_015222915.1 Pseudomonadota bacterium
GCCATCCGCTGGACATTAAGCGGTTTTGCCAGCCTGATGCTGGCTTATTTTGGCAGTAAATTTGTGCTGGAAATTATCCTGGTTTAGAAACAATACTCATGTTAACAACGTAAAAGGATTATCGCTCTCGCAAAGGCGCAGAGCACGCCAAGAAAAAAAGAATGTCTCTGCGAGCCCTGCGCCTTTGCGAGAAAAATATCTAAGTAAAGCTAATTTCAGCCAACCAATGATCATCAAGGCACGATGACAGATTATGATAAATGCAACTTGACACTATTAATTGATAACACATAATAAACTTACACCAGTCATAAGAGACTACTCTTCTTGAACGAACTATCGACAGCCTCGCTGTTCACTATCCTTTTTATCCTGATCGTGTTGTCCGGCTTTTTTTCCGGCTCGGAAACGGCATTGATGACGCTCAACCGCTACCGCCTTAAGAGCCTTGCGGACAAAGGGCACAGGGGCGCAAAACTCGCGACCAATCTGCTCAAACGTCCGGACCGCCTGCTCGGCCTGATCCTGCTGGGCAATAACATCGTAAATATATTTGCCGCTACCATCGCCACCGTCATCGCACTGCGCCTGTACGGCGAAATCGGTTTGGCCGTCGCGCCGATTGCCCTGGCTTTCATCATCTTGATCTTTGCTGAAGTAACCCCTAAAACACTGGCAGCATTAAAACCGGAAAAACTCGCGTTTCCATCGGCCTTTGTCTACACCTTGATCGCCGCACCGCTCTACCCCTTCGTCTGGCTGATCAACATTTTTTCAAATACCCTGTTGCGACTGGTGGGCGTACATCCGGACAAGGTGAAAAAGCAGGAGCTCAGTGCTGATGAACTGCGCGCTGTGGTCATCGAGGCAGAACACTTCATGCCGCAGGCGCACTCGGATATGCTGCTCGGCATCCTCGACCTGGAACAGGTCAGCGTGGAAGACATCATGATCCCGCGCAACGAGATCACCGGCATCGACTTGAATGATGACTGGACGGATATCGTGCACCAGATAACGCACAGCCAGCGTACCCGGGTGCCGGTTTTTCATGACAGCATCGATAACACTGTTGGCGTTTTGCATCTGCGCAAAGTACTCAACCTGTTTTCACGAGACGAGCTCAATATGAGAACTCTCAAAGGATTGATCGCACCGGCCTACTTCATTCCGGCAGGCACCGCACTCACTCGCCAGTTATTAAATTTTAAGGACAACCGCCGCCGCTCCGGGCTGGTGGTCGATGAGTACGGCAGCATCCAGGGGCTGGTTACACTGGAGGATATCCTGGAAGAGATCGTCGGCCAGTTCACCACCGATTCACCGACACGAAACCTTGGCATCCATAAACAGAAAGACGATGCATACCTGATCGATGGCAACACACATATCCGTGACATCAATCGCACACTTAAATGGGCACTGCCGTCTAAAGGACCAAAAACGCTTAACGGTCTGATCCTCGAACACATGGAAATTATTCCGCAAACCGGTACCAGCCTGATGATAGATAGTTATACTATCGAGATCATGCGCTCCAGCAACAACGCTGTTCAAACGGCAAAAGTGCAGGACACGCGCAACAGCAGGAAAGCTCACGAACAGTCTGAAGATTCAGCAAAAACATAAAAATGGCAAAAGCAAAAATACAATATGCCTGCACCGCCTGCGGTGCCAGCCATACCAAATGGGCCGGACAATGCGGGGACTGTGGCGAATGGAATACCATGAGTGAAACCATCACCGCCATTACCACAAATAACCGCCAGGGTTTCGCCGGTAAAAAAGGCAACGCCCAGATTCAGGCGTTAAAAGATATTCCGATGCACGCTGAGATGCGTACCCCGACAAACATCAGCGAACTCGACCGGGTGCTCGGCGGTGGTCTGGTACATGGCTCTGTGACATTGATCGGCGGTGATCCCGGCATCGGAAAATCAACACTGTTAACACAGACGCTGGCCAGCCTGAGCCAGACATTGCCCTGCCTGTATGTTACCGGCGAAGAATCTTTACAACAGATCAGCATGCGCGCGCACCGCCTTGGACTGGAAGACCGCGGTCTGAGGCTACTGTCAGAAACCTGCGTCGAGAACATCATCACACTGGCGAGTGAACAGACCCCGAAAGTCATCGTCATCGATTCGATACAGACTATCTATACCGAAGCGTTACAGTCTGCGCCCGGTGCCGTCGCGCAGGTGCGTGAAAGCGCCGCCCAACTGGTACGCTTCGCCAAGCAGACCGGCACCGCATTATTTCTGGTCGGCCATGTCACCAAAGAAGGCACGCTGGCCGGCCCGCGTGTTCTGGAACACATGGTGGATACCGTGCTTTACTTTGAAGGCGACCCGGGTGAACGTTACCGCATGATCCGCGCTATCAAAAACCGTTTTGGCGCGGTCAATGAGCTAGGCATCTTCGCCATGACCGAAGAAGGATTAAAAACCGTCAGCAACCCTTCTGCCATTTTTCTATCGCGCCATGAAATGCCGGTTGCCGGCAGTATCATCACCGTTACCCGAGAAGGCAGCCGCCCTCTGCTCATCGAATTACAGGCGCTGGTGGACGAAAGCCACAGCCACAATCCGAGACGCGTCTGTCTTGGCCTCGACCCCAACCGCTTAAACATGTTACTCGCTGTAATGCACCGCCACGCTGGCATCGCCATGTTTGATCAGGATGTGTTTATCAATATCGTCGGCGGTGTGCGCCTTACCGAAACCTCGGCAGATACCGCACTGATCCTCGCTTCACTTTCCAGCTTCCGCGACAAACCGCTGCCAAATAACGTTTTCACCTTTGGCGAAGTGGGTCTGGCCGGCGAGATACGTCCGGTACCCAATGGTCAGGAACGCCTGCGTGAAGCGGCCAAACACGGTTTTAAAACCGCCATCATTCCCAAGGCCAACCTGCCGAGAAAAGGCGAAACCATTGACGGCTTGAACATCATCGCCGTGCAGCGTGTAAGTGAGTTGATTGACACTGCTATTACACTATGAGAATGCCAACTGCCATCTATTAGATTTGCTTTTGCTTCTGCTTACGGCCAGGAACGGACATAAAAAACAAAGTCAAAAGATTTTCACCGCAGAGGCGCGGAGACGCAGAGTTTATTTTGTTAACAACGCCTGCGGCGCTGTTAACA
>JADFWE010000163.1 GCA_015222915.1 Pseudomonadota bacterium
GAACAGTAGTGGACGGCATAGCCACTGGTTCATTTCGTGTTTTTAGCTTTTAACGAACGACGAATAACGAACGACGAATAACTTCTCCTTTGTGTCAACAACTGACACTGAAACCAATGCCACAATAACTAATAGTCGCTCTGCAACTGGATCAGGTTTTCAGCAGCCACGTGATAGCGCGAGTTAATCTTCCAGTCGGCATCGGCTATCTCGAAATACCATACACCTTTACTGATCGGCTGGCTTATATTGCCGATGTAACCATCATCGATGCCATGATTCATCACGATGGTGATATCGCTGTTGGCCCGCGTAGCGTGCTGCAACTTCAGCTCCAGCACCGGAGGAAACGCCGGAAGCAGGCCCTTATCGAAACGCAGTGTAATCGCTTTCGAGTTAGTGCTGAATTCAATCGTTGCCTTCAGGCCAAGCTCGGCGGCTTTCTCATCCCGTATGATGACGCTGTTGATCGCCAGACCTCGCTTGTAATAATCATCTGCCACCAGACCGTCATCGGTATCGACCGCCAGCCAGATCATGACCACACCCATGATGACTGCCGAAAACGGGATAGCGATCATCATCCATACCAGCGGATGCTTGTGCCAGGGTTTGCTCTCTTCTGCTAACTGCATGTTTGTTACCTTAACTGTTCAGGGTGCCGTCTATAGGCATAGTCTATTATTGCCGGCCTACTAAAAGCAGGACTACTTACTTAAAACTGGGCCCGAGGAAGCGCGCATCCTCGACCACTTCAAGATCATCGTTACCGATCGCTTTCAGTGTAAACGTGATCTCATTGCTGCGCTTTTCGAGATTATATGCATCGACCTGTACCCGTACCGGCAACTCGACAACCTCACCGCTTTTAACGTGCAGCACGTCCCGATCTTTTTTCAGGATGAGGTCTGGAATACCTTCAGCCGTCAGCGTGTAGTCATGATCCTGTTGATCCATGTTCAACAGTTTGATGATGTAGACATTCTCGATCAGGCCTTCATTTGTCTCACGATACAAGGTATTACGGTCACGGATGACATCGAGGGCGATAGGTGTCCTGGTAAGAATAGAATAAAATGCGCTTATCGTCACGCCTATAAGAATCAATGCGTATAACACGATACGAGGCCGGAAGACTTGTGTCGGCGTTCCACGCAAGGTATTCTCAGTGGTGTATTTGATAAGCCCCTTGTCATAACCCATCTTGTCCATGACATCATCACAGGCATCGATACAGGCAGCACAGCCGATACACTGATACTGCAGACCATCCCTGATATCGATCCCGGTCGGACAGACCTGCACACAGATGGTGCAGTCGATGCAATCACCCAGACCTGCCTCTTTCTTGTCGACAGTTTTCTTCCTTGGCCCCATCGGTAGACCACGCGCAGGATCAAACGAGATGATCATGGTATCGTGGTCGAACATGGCACTCTGGAAACGCGCGTAAGGGCACATATACATGCACACCTGCTCTCTCAACCAGCCGGCATTGCCGTAGGTTGCAAGCGCATAGAAATAGATCCAGAAAGTCTCCCATGGGCCAATATTGAAAGTCAGGAAGTTAACCGTCAGTTCACGCATCGGTGAGAAGTAACCGACGAAAGTCACCCCGGTAAACAGGGAGAAGGCCACCCAGATAAAATGCTTGGTCGCTTTGATACGAAACTTGCGGAATGAATTCGGTTGTTTGTCCAGCTTCATCTGCTGCGGACGCGAACCTTCGACCTTTCGCTCTATCCACAGGAAGGCTTCTGTCCATACCGTCTGCGGGCAGGCATAACCACACCACACGCGCCCGGCCAGAGCAGTAACAAAGAACAGGCCCAGGGCGGCGACGATCAGCAAAAGAGCTAGATAGAAAAAATCCTGCGGCCAGAACACCATATTGAAGATATAGAACTTGCGTTCAGGCAGATCGAACAACACCGACTGATGCCCACCCCATTGCAGCCAGGGCAGAACATAATACAGGCCCAGCAAGGTCACCACGCCCGTAGTACGTAGAGCTGCGAACAGGCCGTGCACTTCTCGCGGATAGATTTTTTTACGTTTGGCGTAGAGTGATTTATCTACGTCATCGCCTTGCTTCTTATCCGTTACCGGGGACTCAACGGTTGATGTTTTTTCAGTCATTATTAGTTTATTACCTTATACTATTATTCATAAACGAACGAATTTTTAAACAACACAATGAACGAGATTCGTTTAGTAATTTAGTGTCAGATCAGAGATCTATCGTCAGGCTTGTATTACGGAAGATGGTCTCAATCTGCAAGTTGCCCAGTCAACCGTGCAGTAAGAGCATGGGCTGATGGTCATAACCGGATACTGGTGATTAGTCCCTGGCGGCATTTTCTTTTGCCACAACTCGGGCAGCTTCAGTAGCGAGTTCAAGCGCCTCTGCTTTTGCTCTCTCTCTTGCCCTGTTAATCGTTTCACAAGGTTTCAGGAAATAGCAGGTTGCTGCTGCGGTTGCCGCACCAAAAGCCCAGAACAGGAAGAAAGTGATGGTATAAAAACCCAGGTGACTTACGTCGTGCTCGATGAATAAAACGGTGGGATCAAACGCGGTAGAAAACAAAACGGTTGCTATCCCCGCCATGATAAAAGCAGGCCAGAAGATAGCAACCACACGTTGTATTAAGGGTATCGCATTCATGCCCGAATACTACCCTTAGACAGCTTCTATGTATAGAGCCATCTTGTCAGTTTTTTACTTTACAGACCCTTCCACAGACCTTGCCAGCGGGAATATCCCTACTCGGCAGATCCGTTAGACAGACTGTAAATATAGCCAGCGAGTATATGTACTTTTGCTTTACCGAGGAACTCGCTGTGTGCAGGCATTATGCCGTTACGACCCTTGGCGATAGTCTCTTTGATAGAACGAGGCGAACCACCATACAACCAGACATTATCAGCCAGGTTAGGTGCCCCCAAAGCCTGATTACCTGTACCGTCAGGCTGATGACAGGCAACACAGAACATATCAAATTTTGTTTTGCCCGCTTCTGCCAGTGTCGCATCAACATCACGACCGGAAAGGCTCATGACATATGTCGCTACCTGGTTAACACCTTCTTCACCACCCAGAGGCGCTTCCCATGCTGGCATTACACCTGCACGGCCATGACTGATGGACTGTTCAATGACCGCTGCATCACCACCATATAACCAGTCACCATCACGAAGATTAGGAAAACCAGGTGCACCACGTGCATCGGAACCATGACAGACGGCGCAGTAAGTTACGAATAAACGCTCACCTGCTTTCATCGCAGCAGCATTCGATGATAATTCTGACACCGGTGTTTTCTCAAACTGAGCGAACAGCGGACCGAACTCGGCATCAGCATCAGCGACTTCCTGCTCATACTCACCGATCTCTGTCCAGCCTAACAGGCCTTTAAAAGAACCCATACCAGGGTAAAGAATCAGGTAACCGATGGCAAAAACCATGGTGAAATAGAACATGAATAACCACCAGCGTGGCAACGGATTATTCAGCTCCTGCAGATCTTCATCCCATACATGCCCTGTTGGCACACCTTCTTCTGTATCCGCTTTATTAGTGCCTTGTAACAAAAAGAATAACCAGATGATACCGCCACCAGCTATCGCAATAATAAACCAACTCCAGAATTCACTGGTAAAGTCAGACATAATAATTCCTCTTAACCTTGTTGTTTTTTACGAACCTTTACGGTCCACTAAACTTCTAATTTTTGTTCTGAACAGATAACCACGCCCTGTTCGCTCAAGCCGTTTACTCAGCCCTTTACTCAGCCCGTCTCAGGTTTTTCTGCGCTGGTCATCCGTTACGGCTTCGTCGTCATCCAGTGCCATTCTTGAGGCCTTGTCGAAGTCATCTTTACGACGACTGCTCAGCGCCCAGAACAATACACCGATAAAAAAGACAAAAGCGACAACGGTCCAGACAATATGAAGTATTGATGCATCCATAATTAATTACCTGTCTTATCAGCCAGCCGGATCTTAACGACGTTGTTTTACGTGAAGGCCCAGTGACTGCAAATATGCAACAACGGCGTCCAGCTCGGTTTTACCTTCCAGTGTAGCCGGCGCTGCTTCGATCTCAGCTTCGCTGTATGGATGTCCCATGAAAGCCAGTGTAGACATCTTGGTTTTGGTCAAACTGCTATCCAGCGCGCTCTCAGCTAACCACGGGTATGAAGGCATGATCGACTCAGGCACAACATCACGCGGATTGGTCAGATGTACACGATGCCAGTCGTCTGAATAACGACCACCAACACGGTGCAGATCAGGACCTGTACGTTTTGAACCCCACAGGAACGGGCGGTCATAGATAAACTCACCGGCGACCGAATAATGGCCATAACGTTCTGTCTCGGCACGGAATGGACGAATCATCTGTGAATGACAGCCGACGCAGCCTTCACGGATATAGATATCGCGACCTTCCAGCTGCAAGGCGGTATAGGGTTTCAGACCAGCAACTGGTTCAGTCGTAGAATGCTGAAAGAACAAAGGCACGATCTGTGCGAGGCCACCCCATATCACTGCCACCAGTGATAAAACGATGAGTACGCCTACTTTGGTTTCAGCTTGATCTTGAATCGTTGACATTTAAATTCTCCTCTAAATCTTGTGTACTGCGGCTAATGCGCCGCTTCTAGTGTGCAGCCGCAGGCTCAGGAATAACGGCAACTGCCGCCTTGCCCTTCGCAATGGTCCTGGTCATGTTATAAGCCATGATCAGCATACCTGTCAGGAACAGCAGGCCGCCACTAGCACGAACGATATAGAACGGATGCATCGCCTGAACACTCTCAACAAAACTGTACGTCAGCGTACCGTCGTTATTAATCGCACGCCACATAAGACCCTGCATGATGCCTGAGATCCACATAGATGTGATGTACAGCACGATTCCGATCGTTGCGATCCAGAAATGTGTTTCGATCAGCTTCTGACTGTAGATCTCGGTATCGAATAATTTAGGGATCAGGAAGTACATCGCACCGATACTCACCATAGCCACCCAGCCTAAAGCTCCAGAGTGTACGTGACCGACGGTCCAGTCAGTGTAATGAGATAAAGCATTCACTGTTTTGATCGCCATCATCGGACCTTCGAAGGTAGACATACCATAGAACGAGACCGATACGATGAGGAATTTAAGGATCGGATCACTGCGCAGTTTTTCCCAGGCACCGGACAAGGTCATGATGCCGTTGATCATGCCGCCCCATGAAGGCGCTAACAGGATCAGCGAGAACGCCATACCTAATGACTGAGTCCAGTCAGGCAGTGCGGTGTAATGCAGATGATGAGGACCCGCCCAGATGTAAGTGAATGATAAAGCCCAGAAATGCACAACAGACAGACGGTATGAATAAACCGGACGTTCCGCCTGCTTGGGAATGAAGTAGTACATGATGCCGAGGAAGCCCGCTGTCAGGAAGAAACCCACCGCGTTATGACCATACCACCATTGCACCATCGCATCCTGAACACCTGAATAAGCAGAATAGGATTTGAACAAGCTGACTGGAACCGCAGCACTGTTAACGATGTGCAGCATGGCAACCGTCAGGATGAAAGCCCCGAAGAACCAGTTAGCAACATAGATATGCTTAACCCGACGCTTGGCGATGGTACCGAAGAACACTACCGCATAAGCCACCCATACCACGGTGATCAGGATATCGATCGGCCATTCCAGCTCAGCATATTCTTTAGAAGAGGTAAGGCCCATGGGCAGGGTAACCACTGCCGACGCGATGACCAGCATCCAGCCGATAAACGTAAATTGCGCCAGTTTTGGCGCAAACAAACGCACATGACAGGTGCGCTGGACGACATAATAAGAGGTAGCAAATAATGCCGAGCCACCGAAGCCGAACACTACCGCATTGGTATGCAACGGACGCAAACGCCCAAATGATAACCAGGAAGTATCGAAGTTGAGAACCGGCCATGCCATCTGTGATGCGATAAGCACACCGACCGTCATACCGACAATACCGAGAATGATCGTCGTTATTGCAAACTGACGTACAACGGTATAATCATAAGTCATAGTTTCATTGTTCATAAATGTAGTCCGCCTTAGGTGGTCGTAACCCTTTTCAAAGATAAATAACTTAAATTACCGCCCGTACGTACGCAGTAATGCGTAAACGAATCCAATAATTCTCTATAAGCTTATTAGCATATAAGCGTTTAAGCAATGCCATAAATTCAGTAACTGGAAATTAATTTCACTTACTGTTGAACTTTCTGCCGAAAGCCTAGTCTACAAATTGTGGCGCAAACCCGTTGAACCAGAGGATGGCTGTAGCAACCATCATTATGATTAACGCTACCATGCCGACAGCGAGTATCGAGCTTGAAAACAGAAATGCACGATCCTCGTCAATCTCCATCATCACCGGCACACCGGTATACAAAAGCTTAACTGAATACGCCAGTGCGGGTAAACCGACGACAAAGTTAAGCCACAAAATCGGCAATAACTCTACAAAACCTACGAGAAACAATGGTGTCGCAGTGTAGGAAGCCAGACGGATACAGCGTGACAGGTTCTGCTCGGAACCATAGGTCTTGCCCATCCAGTAGATCATTACCCCCATACTGAACGTACCGACCAATACCACGAGGTAATAAGCAACAGCAATAATCAGTGCACTGTCGGTCGAAAGCTTAACCGCCTCACGGGCGCCGATCTCCCAACCGAACATGGTGGTTCCAAAGTAACCGGAAACCGGTGCAATGGCAGCCATGATAAACACATAACCGCAATAACACTTACCGATGCTACAGTCTACATCACGAATTTTTTTCCATTCTTCCGATGGGTTAAACAGTATACCAAACAGGTGTGACAGCATAGTTTTTCTCCTGGTTATTAGAGGTAGCTAACTACACAGCATCAAACACCGGTATACAATCAAACCATATGACGGAATTATGCCGCGCAGTATATTGAAATAAAATTAAATAAATATGATATATATCAATTTCTAAATAAAATTTATCTGTAACTTTGTCAGAGACCCCGCGCGATTAAAGGCCAACAATGATGCCGGGGTCAAAATGCGCTGAATACAGCCAGTACCGGCAAATTCAGTGTCGGCTAATCGAGCTCACCGACCATCCTTTTCAGACGGTCCATATCCAGTATGGTGATATGACGGCTTTCGACTTCGATAATTTTTTCGTTCTGGAATGCGGCAAACAGACGGCTGACCGTTTCAACCGCAACACCAAGATAGTTCGCTATATCCTGCCGCGGCATGGTCAGGTTAAATTCGTGCGCACTCCAGTGGCGTTCCTGCATACGTTTTGACATGCTGAGCAAGAAGCTGGCAAGGCGCTCTTCTGCTGTCATCTTACCGAGCAACAGCAGGAGTTTATGATCGGCAATCACCTCTTTGCCCATGATACGGCGCATCTGCCGTTGCAGACCAGGCAACTCGCGGCACAGAGACTCCAGTTTATCGAGCGGCAACTCACAGACACTGGAACTCTCCAGAGCAACCGCATTGCAGGTATGCTCACCCTCGCCGAAGCCATCCAGACCGAACAGCTCACCCGGCATATGAAAACCGACTATCTGCTCATCGCCATTGGGACTTTCGGTCATGGTTTTGATACAGCCAGAGCGTACCGCGTACATGGCCACGGCCTTATCGCCATCGTGATAGAGATAATCGTTCTTACGCAGAGGTTTGGGACGATCAACCACCGCATCCAGATTGACCAGCTCATCGTCATTCATGCCGTGCGGAAAACAGAGCTCCCGCAGATTACATTGTTTACAGCTAACTTTTAGATGATCAATATCAATACGTTTTAATGTACTCATAGTAAGATACGGCCTTTGCCTTCATAGTTTTTCGCATAGTTTTTAGATTGGTCAATACAAATCCCTGATTCCCAACCTTTTTATTATATTTTCATTTAGCCTATAACTTTCCTTTTCGTCAACCAGAAGCCATGAAAAAACAGCCAGATTCGACACATTGTTTCCACTGCGACCTTCCGGTACCGGAAAATCTTGATATCACTGTCGAATATCAGGGCGAAAACAAGGCGATGTGCTGCTATGGCTGCCAGGCTGTGGCGCAGGCAATCATCAATAGTGGCATGGATGACTTCTATAAATACCGCACTCAGAGTCCGGATAAACCCGAAGAGATCGTGCCCGCTTTCCTGCAGCAGCTTAAAGCCTATGATTCAGCCATAATTCAGCAAAAATTTGTCAACACTACCGAGCAGCAGGCCGGTGACGGAAAAGCACTCGAAGTCTCACTGATCCTTGAGGGCATCACCTGCGCCGCCTGCGTCTGGCTCAACGAACAGCACCTGAATTCGCTCGACGGCGTCATCAGCGCCAATATCAACTATAGCAACCACCGCGCGCGGGTGAGATGGGATAACGACAAGATCCAGCTCAGCGATATCC
>JADFWE010000021.1 GCA_015222915.1 Pseudomonadota bacterium
ATGATATGATATACGCGCACTGTCTGGGCGCATCGGTTAATCCAAGGATCACGATTACTTCGCACCGCGATAAGCAGGGAAATATCGTCTGGTATATGGGCGGACAGCTCGCAGAAGAAGGCGTCGGTAAAAGTGATGTCGAACTTGTTCGGGCGGCACAGAAAGAACTGGCGGATTTGATTCCCTGGCTGGAATTAAAAGATGCCGAGTGGGGCGTGCTGGAAGTCGATCGTGCCGAGATCAGGAAGCAGGGCTCAACACGCCCTGACAGTTTTTCCGTCGAGCAGAATCAACATGTAATAACGGCGTGGCCGACCAAGATGGCCTTGTCTCCAGCGCTTGCCGATACAATCGTCGCTATGCTGGAAGATGAAGGTGTAACAAAGCGTGCAGATGAGTCATTGCCTGAGTGGCAGGCGGCAGGATATGCCGAATTTCCATGGGATGAAAGTACCTGCTGGGACAGAGGTAAAACATCATGATGAAGCGCGCACTAGGATCAACCGGAATCGATGTCAGTGTGCTGGGCCTGGGAACCGTTAAGATCGGCCGTAACCAGCAGGTTAAATACCCGTCCGGTTTTGAGCTGCCTGATGACAAGACGGTGGTCGAACTATTTGAGCTGGCAAGATCTCTGGGTATTAACTTTATCGATACAGCACCGGCTTATGGAACAAGTGAACAGCGCCTGGGTGAGTTATTGCCAGATCGAGATGACTGGGTGATCGTTACCAAGGTCGGGGAGATCTTTGAAAACGCACAGTCACGTTTTGATTATTCGCGTGAGCATACCATTGATAGCATAGAACATAGTTTAAAAAAGCTGAAACGTGATGTAATCGATGTGGTACTGGTGCATTCTGACGGGAATGATATGGCCATCATTAACGACACACCAGTATTTGAGACCTTGCAAGAGCTGAAGCAGAAGGGTCTGATAAAAGCCTATGGCATGTCGAGTAAAACTGTGGAAGGTGGATGCTGGGTGGTAGAAAACTGTGATGTGGTGATGGCAACGGCAAATCTGGCCTATGATGAAGAACGTCCGGTGCTGGAGCTTGCTGAAAAACTGAATAAAGGTGTGATCATCAAAAAAGGTCTGCAGAGTGGTCATGCAGACAAGGCATCCGGTGGCAGTGGTGTTGATGCTTCGTTTAAACATATTCTGGGGCTGCCGGGTGTTAGTAGTATGATCGTGGGCACTATTAATCCTGCGCATCTGCGCGATAATGTAGACGCTGTAAATAACATCCTGTCATCCTGATCGAAACCGAAGGACCCTATGCCGCCGACCGAACAGCACACAGACTCACCGCGACGAAAATACCTGATCGTTGGCCCTTCGTGGATTGGTGACATGGTCATGGCGCAGTCATTATTTATTACGCTGAAACAGCAGTATCCCGACTGCCAGATCGATGTGCTGGCACCTGACTGGTCATTGCCGATCCTGAAGCGTATGCCTGAAGTGACTGAAGGGATATCGGCGGATGTCAGTCACGGTGAGTTCTCCTTTTTCAAACGACGAAAACTCGGTCTGGCACTAAAACAAAAAAACTACACGCACGCCATCGTGATCCCTCGATCATGGAAATCCGCCTTGATCCCTTTTTTTGCCGGAATCCCTCAGCGCACCGGTTACCGTGGTGAGATGCGCTATGGTCTGTTAAACGACATCAGGGTACTGGATAAAAAAGTATTAACTCAGACGGTGCAGCGCTATGTTTCACACGCTTATGAAAACAACCAGGAAAAACCACCGGAGATACCTTTTCCATCGCTGCAGGTTGATCAGCATAATCAGCTGAAATTACTGGAACAATTCGGGTTACAATCAGACAAGCCGGTGGCCTGTATGATGCCGGGAGCAGAATATGGTCCTGCCAAGCAGTGGCCGTTGGAATATTATAAAGAACTGGCAGAGTCACTGGTCGCTTCTGGCTGGCAGGTATGGTTGCTGGGTTCTGAAAAAGATGCTGATGCTGGTGAGGCAATCTCAGGTGCTGATGGTATTTATAACCTGTGCGGTAAAACCCGGCTAGTCGATACTATCGATCTGCTTGCCTGTGCTAAATCGGTGGTCAGTAATGATTCAGGCCTGATGCATGTGGCGGCCGCTGTCGGTGTTGAAGTGAACGTGATCTACGGCTCTTCCACGCCAGACTACACGCCACCGTTAACGACTGATGAGAAAAAAAATATATTTTATTTGAACATGGAATGCAGTCCATGTTTTAAGCGTGTTTGTCCTCTAGGTCACACTGACTGTTTAAATAATATTAGATATGACGAAATATTTGAAAAGATTGTCGGTAATAATTAAGCAAGACCCAATTGTCTTTGTGATGGGGCTTGGTATCATCTTGCTGGCGGTCATGGGCACTTCTGTACGTCATGTTTCAAGCGCCATGTTTGCGCTACTGTTTTTACTGAGCCTGTCTGTGATCATGAGCTGGCCGAAAGTTTTTTCGAGTCTGACGAAACTGGAAAAGCTGCTCGTCCTCTCCTTTGTTCTGTACACAGTCTCCGGCCTGTTATCTTATTATAATGTCGACGATGTTGATAAATACATAAAGCTGCTCGAACGTTACTTCCGGTTCTTGATAGCGATTCCAATTTTATTATTAATGATCAAGAAAAACACGTCGTTAATGAACTGCTTATACATTGGTGCGGCCCTGTCGGGACCTTTTCTGTTTGTTATAGCATTAAATCATTATCTGCAATATCCGGATCAGCCGGCAAAAGGTTATTATCACCATATTATTTTTGCTCAGCTGGCCATGGTGAACGTCGGGATCATGATCGTATATCTGATTACTAATGATCTGAGGCGGATGGTGCAGTTTGGCCTGCTAGTTTCGATATCTTGTGGGCTGGCAGCAGTAATCTTTTCACAGGCTCGAGGTGCATGGATCGTTTTCCCAGTGTATTTATTTGTCGCTTTTATGTATCTGTTTAAGAATGGAAAGCTCAGGTTGAACACGGTAATAGCTTTACTGGTATTAACTGCCACTATGGTAAGCGTTACCCCCATCGGTGATCTGATAAAGACAAGAACCGATGCAGCATATAGCGAGGTTACGGCATTTTATAACGATGGAGAATATGCCACGTCTGTTGGGGCACGTCTCGCCATGTGGGACATTGCTCTGGATGTCTGGAAACAGCATCCCGTATTAGG
>JADFWE010000164.1 GCA_015222915.1 Pseudomonadota bacterium
ATATAGACATGGCAGATACCATCCAGGTGTTTGATCACAGGCACTTCCGCTTCATTGGAAATACGCTCGATAAGCCCCTTGCCGCCACGTGGGATAATGACGTCGACAAAATCTCTGGCACGGATCAATTCACCGACTGCTGCACGGTCAGTCGTCTCGATCACCTGCACCACTTCAGCTGGCAGGCCGGTAACCTCCAGACCATGTTTGATGCAGACAGCAATCGCCTGGTTGGAATGGATCGCCTCAGAACCACCGCGCAGGATAACAGCATTTCCAGATTTAAGGCACAGGGCCGCTGCATCCGCCGTCACATTAGGACGTGATTCGTAGATGATACCGATAACGCCTAATGGCACCCGCATCTTACCGACCTGAATGCCGGATGGGCGATAGGCCAGATCAGAGATAATGCCGACAGGATCGGCCAGTGTAGCGATCTGTCGCAGACCTTCCGCCATGGATTCGATGCGGGCATCGGTCAGCTCAAGGCGGTCGAGCAATGCCGAATCCAGACCTTTTTCTCTGCCCGCCTGCAGATCAAGCGCATTGGCTTTTTTCAGTTCGCCGGCCTGCGCGATTATCTGCTCGGCAATAACCTTAAGTGCTTGATTTTTATCAGCTGAAGATGCCCGCCCGATGGCGCGAGAAGCTTCACGAGCAGCCTGTCCGACCTTTTGCATGTAGCTCACTACATCTGTTTCCGGCGTTTCAATATTCGCGTTCATAATACCTGTGGACCAGGGCCCATCTAAGGCCCGTCGTAATGATCAATATAAAGTAATGGGAATATTATATCTGATGAAGCTCAATGAGATGCTAAAACTTTAGACGCAGTTTGATAGCGCTTCAGGCTGGACTATGGCTCTGCCATATCAACGCTTTGACCGGCCCGCCAGCCGTACACAGACTGACTCGATCTCATCCCAGACATTAGCATCGATCATGCCTTTACTGGCTGCATCGATGTAAGCGCAGCGCTTTAACAGTAACTGGAATGTTTGCTCACGGTGCCGTGACAGACATTTTCGATAATCATCGACCCGGCTCTGCCAGACACCGGAGCGTTTTAAGGTAAAGGCGGCAGACGCAGGATCCTTTGCCACCTGACACAGCAGGCGGATATCTTTTGCTAACAGTGAAACGATCAATACCGGTACCAGACCTTCGGCTTTTAAGCCGGCGATGATCTTCACCACACGTTTTACATCACCGGTGTGCAGCATGTCGATCAGTTCAAAGACACTGTATCGCGACTGTGAGGTTATCGCTTCAGCGACATCGGCGTAAGTGACCTTTCCCGGACCGAGCAGCATGTAGAGTTTTTCGATCTCCTGATCGGCTGCCAGCAGATTGCCTTCTACATGTTCGCTGATATAGGCCAGCACTTCAGCATCCGCTTCCATGTCACGTTTTCTAAAACGCTGCTGCAGCCACGGCGCCAGTTTATCGATCGTTACCGGCCAGCATTGCACGATGAGACCGGCCTGTTCTACAGATTTAAACCAGGCAGATTTTTTTGAGTTACCATCGACCTTGCCGGCATTGATGATCAGCACGGTATCTTCTGGCGGCCGTGACAGATAATCTTTGATCACCTGCGAACCCTGCCGCCCCGGTTTTGCTGAGGGCAGGCGTAATTCGACGATACGGCGAGTGGAGAATAAAGACATGCTGGCCGCCTCTTCCATCAGGCGGTACCAGTCGAACTGGGCATCGACATCCAGCACCTCTCTTTCCGAATATTCCTGCCCCCGTAAGAAGGCACGGATAACATCCAGTGATTCCATCTGCTGCAGAGGCTCGTCACCGCTGACCAAATAAACAGGATAGACCTGCTTATCGATCATCGCCGGTAACTGATCAGGACGAACGTTCATCAGGGCCTGACTTCTTCGATGTCATCGCCGGCAGGACCCGACGCTTCTGCCGCTGATGAATTCGAGAAAGCCTGCAGTTTCAATATGATCAGACGTGCCGCGTCACGTCGCATATCCTTATATAAGATGGCCGATTCATTCGCATAACCCAACACCGCCTCAGTATCAAATAACAGACTGCGAGAGATAGAAATCGAATCCTGCATATCGGTGTCTTTTTTATCCTCAGCATTCCTGTCCGCTGTCTCAAGCTGCGCAGAACCTTTGGCACTGATGACAAAATTGACCTTATAGGTCAACAGATATTCTCTGGCCTGACCACCGGTATCCACCGACAGAACACGGCTGGTTTTCTTTTCACCGAGGATAAACAGCTGCGAGCGTGATTTTTTTACCTCATCGACCACTTCGATATCATTTGCTGCCAGCAATGACCGGATCTCCCTGACCAGCTCGAAAGTGGTTTTCTGATGGATATAGATCGGCGAGATATCAGAAGACAGATCCAGCGAACCACGAAGTTTGAATCCGCAGGCATGCAGCACCAGGATGCTGGCAACGAAGATAAAAAACCGTGGCATCAGTCTCGCCATATCAATTCGCTACGATGTTGACCAGGCGACCCGGTACCACGATGACCTTACGCACGGTTTTACCTTCGATATTAGTCATGATCTTTTCATCGGCCAGCGCTGCCGCCTCGATGCTGTCTTTATCCGCACTGGCGGCAACACAGATCTTCGAACGCAGTTTACCGTTGACCTGAACCACCAGTTCGATCTCGTCACGCACCAGTGCAGATTCATCGTATTCCGGCCAGTTCACTTCGACCACGAGGTCGTCATGCCCCAACTCGTTCCACAGCTGCTGCGTGATGTGCGGCACGATCGGTGACAGCATCAACACCATGGCTTCGATGGCTTCGTGCCTTACCGCATACCCGTTTTCACTGTTGTCATCAAACTTGACCAGCTCGTTTATCAGCTCCATCACAGCAGCGATGGCAGTGTTAAATGTATGCCGACGACCGATATCGTCACTGACTTTAGCGATGGTCTCATGCAGCTTGCGGCGCAGGTTTTTCTGCTCCGTGTTTAAAGCATCGACGTTAAGCTCTATCGGTGTTCCTGCTGCGACGTGGTTCGCCACCAGCTTCCATAATCGCTTAAGAAAACGCGCTGCGCCATCGACACCTTCATCATGCCATTCCAGTGACTGTTCCGGCGGCGCGGCGAACAGGATAAACAGACGCACGGTGTCAGCACCATATCTTTCGATCAGCTGCTGAGGGTCGACGGTATTACCTTTGGATTTCGACATCTTGCTGCCGTCTTTTAATACCATGCCCTGAGTTAGCAGGTTCTTAAATGGCTCGTCGCTATCCAGCAGTCCCTCATCACGCATCAGTTTATGGAAAAAACGCGCATATAGAAGATGCAGCACCGCGTGTTCGATACCGCCGATATACTGATCGACCGGTGTCCAGTATTTTGCCCGTTCATCCAGCATGCTGTCGGCATCCGGACAGGTGAAACGCGCGTAATACCAGGAAGACTCAAAGAAGGTATCGAAGGTATCGGTCTCGCGCTCAGCCTTGCCGCCGCATTCCGGGCATGTGGTCTCATAGAATTCCGGCATCTTCTTGATCGGCGAACCGACGTCTTCACCATAGGCGATGTCTTCCGGCAGGACCACGGGCAGCTGATCTTCCGGCACGGCGACCGTGCCGCATTTATCACAGTGGATGATGGGGATCGGCGTACCCCAGTAACGCTGCCGGGAAACACCCCAGTCACGCAGGCGGAAATTGATCTGTTTTTCACCCTTATCCATGGACGCCAGTTTTTCAGCGATAGCATCGACAGCCTGCTCTGAATTTAAACCATCAAATTCAGCGGAGTTTTTCAACACACCCTTTTCGGTGAACGCTTCACTCTCGACCGTGACATCACTGCCATCAGCCGGATAGATCACCTGCTTGATATCCAGGCCGTAGTTTTTAGCAAAGGCATAGTCACGGCTGTCATGCGCAGGCACCGACATCACCGCTCCAGAGCCATAATCAATGAGCACGAAGTTGGCGACCCAGACCGGTACTTCTTTGCCGGTGATCGGATGGATGGCCTTAAAACCGGTAGCCATGCCTTTCTTCTCCATGGTCGCAACATCGGCTTCCGCCACACTGGTAGTCTTGCACGACTCGATGAACGCCTGCAGCTCGGGATTATCCCGTGCGGCTTTTTTCGCCAGAGCGTGCTCGGCGGCGACCGCAACATAGGTGACACCCATCAGGGTATCTGCACGGGTGGTATAGACGGTCAGAGGTTCCTCGCCATCCACTTCGAAAGACAGCTCTACCCCTGTCGAACGGCCTATCCAGTTACGCTGCATGGTACGTACCTGCTCCGGCCAGCCATCGAGCTGATCCAGATCATCCAGCAGTTGCTGAGCGTAATCAGTGATCTTCATAAACCACTGCGAGATCTCACGGCGTTCCACCGAAGTATCACAGCGCCAGCATTTGCCATCGATGACCTGCTCGTTCGCCAGCACGGTCTGATCGTTGGGACACCAGTTCACGCCCGCGGTCTTTTTATAGGCCATGCCCTTATTGAACAGGCGGGTGAACAGCCATTGCTCCCAGCGGTAATATTCCGGTTTGCAGGTCGCGATCTCACGGTCCCAGTCATAGGCAAAACCCAGACGTTTCAACTGATCACGCATGTAGTCAACATTTTCATAGGTCCAGCTGGCAGGTGCTACCTTGTTCTTCATGGCGGCATTTTCAGCAGGCAGACCAAAGGCATCCCAGCCCATCGGCTGTAATACGTTCTTGCCCTGCATGCGCTGATAGCGGGAGATCACATCACCGATGGAGTAGTTACGGACATGTCCCATATGCAGGCGACCACTCGGGTAAGGGAACATGGCCAGGCAGTAGAACTTTTCTTTCGATGTGTTTTCGACGGCTTTAAATACGGATTTCTCATCCCAGAGTTTTTGTACTTTTTCTTCTATCTGCTGGGCCTGGTATTCTTCATTCATGGTTATTTTCTACAAATTGAGCGATATTGGTGCCGTTCATCGGATGCGTCGATCAGCCCGAAAATTCTGGGCTATAACTATTCATAATACAGCACGGAAGGATACACCAGCCCTGCTACTTCATAAAGGATTCGTTTTACTCTCATGGCTGTTTTTTATCAAAAAACCTGACAGCAGTTAGCGGAAAAGCTCAGATAAAAGCATGATTCAGATACAGAAAAAGCCGGCCAGCCACCTGATCAGCGCGTATAACCTGATAATGATGGAGATGCGTGAAGCATTCGATCAACTGCCGGGCCATGAGATATCGCTGCAGAACATACTCGAAACCGCGAAACACCGGGCCGTGCATATCGGCAAGATCAGCGCTGAAGAAGCTCACGAGATCGGCGAGTATATCAAACGCGACATCAACGATGCTGCGGAACATATGATGGAGGTCAGCGACCAGTTCTATGACTGGCTGTCACTGGATATCGAAGTCATAGAATACAAGGTGATCGAGCTGTTTCTATCTGTCGCGGACAGTACGCGTATCGAACTGGAACAGTTTCAGCAGACATAGATGATTTTATCTCGACAGCCGTAATTGACACAAAGGAGAAGTTATTCGTCGTTCGTTATTCGTCGTTCGTAAAAAACACCAAACAGCAGGGACTGCATAGCCACTGGTTCATTTCGTGTTTTTAGCTTTTAACG
>JADFWE010000165.1 GCA_015222915.1 Pseudomonadota bacterium
GCCTTTAAAAACATTCTACGATTCATTCTTTATTACTCCCTGCCTATTGCTCAACCGATTTAAAGTAGTAGAACTCGGGCAAGCGTGAAATATATTCAAATACCGCTACCGTAAAGCGATTATATTGAAATGACTTGATCACTTCATAATCGGTACCCTGCACGCTCTCTGTATCAGTGTAATCACGATCATTCACAAGAAAATCATAAAGCGCTGTACGCTCTGAGACTGTGGCTTTTCTATGCAAAACGTTCAGGAAAAGGTAATCGATATAATCTTCCGGCGAGAGACTTTCGATGAACGGACGCAGCTCATCATCGACTGTCAGGATCAGGCCATCACCGGCGTCATTGACACCACCGCGGTAAGCATTAACGTTAAACAGCATGTCTTCTCGAACAGCTTTATGGTAGTTACCGAAGCTCAGGGCATCGAGTGGTACACTCGGCAGACGGCCAATCTTTAATGACATCGCTGCCCAGTTCATGCCCGCCAGGTATATATTGCTGTTCCTGTCAGCGGTCATAAAGATAAATATCCGCTCGTCAAGCGTTCCAGAGTTTGCTTTCACATCCCATTTCAGGCTGTCGAGCAGTGGCATAAAGGCTTCCTCGAAAGAACGTGGACGCGTCGTGTTCAACAGGTATTCTTTAGAGAAAAGGATAGCGTTAAAGATATCTTCATAAGTCTGCGGACCTGAGCTTATGATCGCCTGCCTCACAGCAAGGCGTTTTTCTCTCAACTGCTCACCCGGGAAGAAGTAATTTATGATCACTTCGACCGCACGAGGTGTTAACGAACTGTGTCCGGCAACCACGTCGTAGACATCACTACAGGTAGTCACAAACGATTCCTCAAGAATCAGTAGCGGAGTCGTATTCGGAAAATCTGTCTGACCGACCAGATAATCATCACTGGCACGGGTCAGGAATAGATCACGGCAGGCAATACCCGCATTCTCGATCGATTCCGGCAGGGTCGCAATGATCGGAAACTGCAGTTTTTCATCTTCAGTAAGGCCGCCATCCTGAAAAAGTCCGAGATAATTTTCAAAAGCTTCAAGTGCAAAGTTCTGCGGGGTACGCGCGATACGCCAGCGAGCAAGTGAAGGTAAAATACTTCTCACCATCTCCTGGATTGTGGCTTCCTCTTTAATATTACTGTACAGGAAGCGGTATATGCGCTGTACATCCTGCATATCCGAACTTTCCATTTCCTCTGCAGGCGAATACATGATGGTGTTCGCCAGGAAATAAGACATCCAGTTAATGTACAGATCTCGGCTTATCGGATAATCTTTTATGCGGGCCAGCGGAATCTGACGTGGGCGCTGATTGGATTCCAGGTCGGTTCGTGTATCAAAACGATAGCGTGCCAGCTCAGAATCAGGATTAGCAAGGTCTTCATCAAGGCCGTCTATTTCTCTGTCATAACTGCTCAGCTCAGCCAGCGTTAAATCTTTTGCCAGACTCGCTTTCAGGTCATTGATGAAGTTAGCATTCTTCGGCTTGAGGTTATCCATACCTCCGGACATATCGAAGAAGTCTTCTGCATTAATGCCACGAAAGAAAGTACCATATAACTTACTGGCGACCTGATACTGCTGCTCGGCAGGCAGACTATTGAACTCAGCCTGCGACAAAGACGCTGCAGCACCACCGGCAGAAAAATCGCTTGAACCGCTAGGCAAGCCGGGATCACAGGCAGCCAGGGTAACAGCGGAAGCCAGAACAGCAAACTTCACACTGTGATTAAATGTATTCATAAGTTTTTTCATCTACATACGTCCTGCATATAAACAGATACGCCCGTGTACGATCAGCGTACAAAAGGCACAAAAATAAATTGGTTTGTGAGTTCTTTTACAACCGGGAGAACCCCGGCTGACATTTATGAGCAGTTAACTAAGTAAGTTAACGCTAGGTACTAATCATACACTACGAATCGAAAAAACTGTCAAATTTTCGACAAAAGTATGAATCTAAATGATAAGCGGTAACTAAAAAAACAGAGCTTTACACTATTTAATATATTTTTCAACAGGTTAAAAATACTTCGAATATCTGTATCGATTCTATTCACTACGACAAATGCTCAGTCATCCGTCTCACTGTGTAATAACCAGCCTGTAATCCGAGTCTGTAATTTCAGATATTCATCACCTGTTGATGAAGACGATTGCCAATGCGGATTCTGGCGCAGTACTTTTACCGCTTTCGACCACTGTTTTGGCAGTTTGTGCTCTGCTCTCTCTGTGGTGGCAGCACCTGTGTAATGCAGTTTGCCCTGCGCTGCGTGCCCACGCCGGGTCAGTACATGCAGCAGTTTTCGCTGCCTGAGATACAGCAGCGCTACCGTATTATCATCGACGCACAGCCATTTATGACCACGAAGAAGTGCTGTTAGCTCCTGCTGATACTTTCGCGCTGTTGCCCAGCCAGCGCCCAGTGTTGCACCTAATAACGTCGCGGCACCTAGACTCATACCACCAACCAGCAGGTCGATACCCGCACCGGCTGCAGCACCCGACAATGCTGAAGCGCCGACATCCAGACCGAAGGTCTTTAACATCAGGGGCGAGAATATATCCAGCTCCCACTGTCCGTCTTTAACGGGTAGTTGCTGCAGATCGATATCGAGTCGGGTAAAAGCAAAGATGGTCAACAGGTCCTGCAGTGCCTGCTGCTCTGCGTTACGGACGAAATTCTGCATCGAGGTAATGTCTGCCTGAGAGTAGCCATTCTTACTTTCTATTTCACGCCGGTAGCAGGCAACCTCGACCAGCAGTTGGAAGATACGGCGTGCAGCAGCCTGATTCAGGTTATGCCATATCTTCTGACGATAATCGATTAATGTCTGTAGTTCCTCATATCGATGCTCGAGCAGACTTTGTAACTTCTGATAGAGGCGCTTTTCTGCCTCGAAATCAAACGCGACAGTATCAAATTCAAGTGCAGCGTGCAGATTGAACTGCGCCATCTGCTCACGCCATTTTGCCAGAGCATCAGCATGGCCGGCGATAAAGTTGAATACCGGTAATATCGGTTTGCCGGCTTTGCTCAAAATTTCGACTTCGTCACGGTACTTGCCCAGTAAGGGTTCTCGCACATCGATCATATACAGTAGCACATCACTGTTTACCGCTTGCCGTAGCACCTTTGTTTCCTGTGCGAAATCTGGATAGTCGTCAGCCTGCGCTATAAACATGTGCAACAATTCAACGGGGGTAGCGGGCTTTTTCTTCTGCGACAGGTTTTCCAGGGTCTGCAGCAGCGCACTGGAATCTTCAAATCCGGGGGTATCGAACAGGTCTAAGACTTCCTCTTCATCCACATAAATCGAGGACTTCTCTACATAGCGGGTAGTCCCCGCCGCATCATCGACCTCGCCGAACTGGTCGTCCCGCAGCAGGGTACGGATCAACGATGTCTTGCCAGCATTGGTATGTCCTACCACGGCGATGTTAATCGGCGGCTTAGCGTCATTAGAACTCGTGCGTGTCATATGCTAAGACTCCTCTGATCGCGCAACGCTCATAGCGATAACATGGTCTGCAGGTACCCGGCAGGTTTCTGCCAGGCGATACCAGGCCGCCATCCGGGCATCTGAAACCGTCTCCTGCCCGTCGCTCAGCAATACCAGCCAGCGCTGCCCTGCATCTGCCAAAAGCTGGCTGATCGTGCGCTGTACACCACGATCCGGTGGTCGAGCAGACGATACCGCTACGGCGATGACGGCGTCTGTTTTACTCTGTAACTGTTGCTGTATTCGCACCATTGATTCACGGTCGGTAACCTGACCAAGATCATCGTCAGCCCTGACCGCTGCCGGCGGCCAGCTTATATTGCCACCAAGTTCGACCGCCACCCACAGTGCTCCATCAGGTAGCTCGTGCGGCGATGGTGGCAACGAACGCGGCGACGAAGACGCTGCGGAGGACCTTGTCGTCTGCTCTCGCCCATCAGGTTTTAGACAACCAGGGGGTGAATCATCTGCATCGACAATCTGCCCATGGCTGGCCAGTGGCACCAGTTGCTGGCGCAGACGAATATAATACGGAAGGTAATAATCAAGCGTGTATTGGCGGCGGGCATAAACACTCATCAGCGCCGACCAGAGCCACAGCAGCACCCGGGGCAGAATACCAAAACACAGGAGTGTTCCGATCAGGAACTGTGCCCAGTTATAACGATGTTCAGCACTTAAGATCTGCGCAGCGCCGATACGTGTATCACGGACCTGCTCAGCACTCGGTGTAGAAAAACCCAGGGCATTCAACGGCGCACTGACCATGTCTGTCAGCTTTAAAAAAGCACTATCAGATAACAGCGTCGTCCCCCAGACGAAATCATATTGCCGCAGCATCAGCAGCAGCACCAGGAAAATTAGCCCGGAGAGCAGATAAGTCAGCCAGAGCTGATGGGGGATTTTGCTGAGTTGCCACTTCCCCACAGCACCTGAAAAGTTTGCTGCCAGCCACGCGCGATCAGCCTGTGTGATGATCTTGCTTGTACTTCGGGTATCCGTCACAGGACTGCTGCCCTGTTCATTGATCACATTTCCGGAGCGGCGGTTTATCTGGTTGTTTATCTGGCTGCTTATCTGGCTGTTTACCTGGCGGTTTATAACGCTGAGCAGCGCTGTGCCCAGCACGCCTGTTGCCGACCCTCTCATATTCATGCTGATACCCACCAACCAGAAAAACATGGAGAGCAGATTGAAACCGAGCAGGATCAGCAGCAACCAGTAGATATTGATGGTATGGACATCAGTGATCGCAAGAACGGTACCGAATGCGCCTGACAGAGCTGCAATCAATAACGCAAAGCCATGAACACGCCCGGATAACTTTTCCGCGCGACCCAGAGCCTGCGATAGATCACAATGCCTTATCTGTGACCTGGCCCGTTGCCAGAGACGCTGTTCAAAATCACTATGCGCTGGATGATCGGACGAGACATCATCAATATCACAGTCAAGAGACGTCGCTGACTCTATATAACGTACCTGCTCGATCAATAAACGCCTGTCAAAACTGGAGCTGTTGCTATCGGAAGTTGCCACTGTCTGTGTCTTCACACCATTTCTATAAACAAGAGAAGCATTCTATCTAGCTGGGACGGATTTGTAACTAAAAGCTTGGGGGTGTTGAGGTTAGTTAGAGAATACGGCTGACCTGCTGATGACCCCTGATTAAGTCTCGGTCAGATAGATTGCCTCTTCATGATTTACTCAGTTTCATGGTTTACTCGATGGTTCCCTAACTCGATACTGTCTTCTTTTCACTACACTCACCTCGCTCAGGACGAAAGACTTTCAGTGGAGCGAGCAAAAACAACTAACGGGACAGA
>JADFWE010000166.1 GCA_015222915.1 Pseudomonadota bacterium
AACCCATAACAGCGTTTACAGCTGGATCCTGCGATTACAGGAGCAGCTTGCAAACCGCGATTATGCACAAACAGCACCGAACCCTGAATAAATCCTGAATCACTCAAGATCAACCCGAAATATAATAGCTGCCATGGAATATTTACCCATATTCATCCAGATAAAAAACCGGCCATGTCTCGTCGTCGGTGGCGGCCCTGTCGCTGCAAGAAAAGTCGCCTTGCTGCGTAAAGCGCAGGCTGAAGTCACCGTGGTGTCGCCGCAGCTCTGTGACGAACTGCAGAAGTTAAGCGATGAGAACCTGATACAGCATACCGGGCGTGAATTTGAAGAGAGCGATCTTGGTGAATGCGCAGTGGTCATCGCGGCCACCGATCAGCGGCAGGTGAACGAACAGGTGTCCGCATTGGCGAACAGCTTACGTCTACCGGTTAACGTGGTCGATAACCCTGATCTGTGCAGCTTTATCATGCCTTCTATCATCGACCGTTCACCGGTGGTGATCGCGGTTTCAACCGGCGGTTCATCACCGGTGCTGGCGCGTCTTATCCGTACCAAGCTCGAAGGTAGCATACCGGCAGCTTATGGCCGTCTGGCCAGCCTGGTCGAAGGTTTTCGCGACAAAGTGAAAAGCACATTCCCGAATGTAGAGTCTCGCCGTGGTTTCTGGGAGAAGATCCTTGAGGGTAAGGTCGCCGAACTGGTATTTACCGGTCATGAAGATGAGGCCAGGGTAGTGCTGGACAGAGCCATCGACACGCAATCGGAAAAACCGGAAATGCCGGGTGAAGTGTTCCTGGTCGGTGCCGGTCCGGGGGATCCTGATCTGTTGACGTTCCGTGCACTGCGTCTCATGCAGCAGGCCGACGTAGTCGTCTATGACCGCCTGGTATCACCCGCTATCATGGAGATGGTACGTCGCGACGCCGAGATCGTCTACGTCGGTAAGGAGCGTGATAAACACACCATGCAGCAGGAAAATATCAACCAGCTTCTGGTGCGACTGGCGAAAGAGGGTAAACGGGTACTGCGCTTAAAAGGTGGTGATCCGTTTATCTTTGGCCGTGGCGGTGAAGAGATCGAACTGCTGGCGCAGGAAGGTATCGCCTTTCAGGTGGTGCCCGGAATTACTGCGGCAAACGGCTGTTCTTCTTATGCCGGTATCCCGCTGACACATCGCGACTACGCGCAATCCTGCGTCTTTGTCACCGGCCATCTGAAAGACGGTTCGGTGGATCTTAACTGGAAAGCACTGGCGCATCCGAATCAGACCGTGGTTTTCTACATGGGCCTGCACGGCGCTCCGACGCTATGCAAAGAGATGGTGGCGCACGGCCTGCCAGCCAGTACGCCGGTAGCACTGGTCGAGCAGGGCACCACGCCGCAGCAGCGTGTATACATCGCGACACTCGATACCCTGCTCGAAGTCATCGCCAGTAAAGATATCAAGCCGCCGACATTGATCATCGTCGGCGAAGTCGTGACCCTGCATGAAAAACTTTCCTGGCTGGAAGAACATCACGTCGATAATGAAGACAGTGTGTTTGCCTATAAAGATTAAAGGGAACTTATAAGGCCGGCCAGAGGTTCCTTATATTTATCAAAGGGTTTAATTTAAAGTGACGAAATGTTTCAATTTCGTCATAATACGTGCTTGTCTTTAAAGTATTACATGATGTGAAACGGCTACTTGGTTTTTCAGATAGGGGTTTTTTAGGTGTTAAAAGTGACCAAAAATAAAATATTAAATAACAGGATCTTTTCCATTCGTTCATTTGTTTTGTCTGCACTGATAGTGATGGCTGCAAGCACAAGCCTGCCGGCGTTCGCCAAAACCAGCTATGTTAGTGATGAGCTTATGATACCCATGCGCTCAGGTGCATCGAATGGTCATCGGATCATCAAATTTCTTAAGAGCGGTACACCGCTGACCGTGCTGAGCGCATCGGATGATAATAAGTTCATCGAAGTGGAGGTCGCTGGCGGCAAAGCCGGTTGGGTAGAAGCTTCAAATGTTATGGATATCCCCAGTGGACGTGACCGTCTGGTCTCAGTCAATAAAAAACTGGTGAAACTCAAACAGGAAAATAAAGAAGCTAAAGGTGCTGTCAGTGGGCTGAAATCAGAGATCAGACAGCTGAAAAATGCCAAGAGCTCGCTGGAGAACGAACGTACTAATCTGAGTAATTCGCTGGATGATATAAAGATAACCGCAGCGAATCCGCTGGCGCTGTCGAAGAAAAATAAACAGCTGAAAAAAGAGCTGGATAAAGCAGAAGATCGGGCAGATATGCTGGATAATGAAAATCAGCAGCTGCGCAGCAATGTTGCGCAGGAGTGGTTCATCATCGGCGGCAGTGTTTCTTTGGGCAGCCTGATCATCGGTCTTATCATCACCCGTATAAACTGGCGGCGTAAGCGTGATAGCTGGGGTGACAGTTTCTAG
>JADFWE010000167.1 GCA_015222915.1 Pseudomonadota bacterium
GAAAAGACTACCGCCCCAGAGGGTATGTTGGGTGAAAACTGGTATCTCTACGTTATTCAAAAAGGCGACTTAACCAATTCAATTATGGATTGTAAAAAAACGGGGACTCTCAAATCTGTTACTGCGCATGCAAAGGACTTGGCCGAAACCTTGAATTTTCGCAACGTTAAAGGTGGACGAAAATAGAATTACAAAGGATAGAATTGAAAGTACACTTCGGGTCGGTTAGCGCCGTTCACTAGTGCTTGCTCAGAGAGAGCTGTTAATATTCCGGCAGATATCTGACTTCGTTTTGAAGGACGGAAGGAACCGTAGCCATTGCAAGAGAGCATCATTTTGAACGGGGAGATATCTAATGAGGGGCTGAGCTTTCTATTTTGGAGCATGGATTTATTGAGATGGAGATTTAGCTGAATACTCAAAAAGCGACTCGAATTTGTACCGCGTGACGAAAGCGACTCATTGAGCGACTTAGCCTGTTTTTTGAGGGCGAAAAAAAAGCCTCACATCTCTGTAAGGCTTTGTTTTATATGGCTCCCCGAGGTGGGCTCGAACCACCGACAAACGGATTAACAGTCCGTTGCTCTACCAACTGAGCTATCGGGGAATAACTGCGGGAGATGCCATCGAGGATATTTCTGAGGCACGCCCTAATTGGAAGGCGGTATGCTACCGATTTGAGGTGCATCGGTCAATACTTAATAGCCTTCCCGGGTGAATTAAAAGCTAAATAAGCCTGATTATTCAATTGTTTGCTTGATTCTTGCCAGTGCTTTTTTCAGACTGTCCATATCGGTGGCGTAGGAGAGCCGTAAATGTCCGGACAGGCCGAACGCAGAGCCGGGTACCAGGGCTACGTCGGCTTTTTCCAGTATCAGCTGGGCCAGTTGAACATCGTCATCTATGCCGTCCATGCGCTCGATGACGGCGTGGAAAGAGGGGAAACTGTAGAAGGTACCATCGCTTGCCGGGCACACCACGCCGTCCATTTCATTGAGGGCCTTGTGGACGAAATCATGACGCTGTTTGAACACGTCACACATGTCTTTTAAGAATGCCTGATCACCGGTCAGGGCGGCTTCTGCGGCATACTGTGCGATCGATGTCGGGTTGGATGTACTCTGTGACTGTATTTTTTTCATGCCTTTAACAAGCTCGGCCGGGCCGCCACAGTAGCCGATGCGCCAGCCGGTCATGGAATAGGCTTTGGAAACGCCATTCACCACCACGGTGCGGTCTTTGAGCTCAGGGCATACGTTCAGTATGTTGTTAAAGCCTTCGTCCGACCAGACGATATGCTCATAGATATCATCCGTCATGATAACGACATGGGGATGTTTGTTCAGCACATCACCGAGGGCCCTCAGTTCTGCTTTACTGTAGGCTTTGCCGGAAGGGTTTGACGGGCTGTTGAGGATGAACAGTTTGGTCTTATCGGTAATAGCCTGATCCAGCTGCTCGGCAGTAATCTTGAAAGATTGCGAGATGTCGCCTTCGACGATTACCGGCGTGGCATCGGCGAGTTTCACCATGTCGGGATAGGAGACCCAGTAAGGTGAAGGGATGATGACCTCATCACCTTCATTGAGCAGGGTCTGACACAGGTTATAGATGACCTGTTTGCCGCCCACCGACACCAGGATTTGCTCGGCAGTGAAATCAAAGCCGTTTTCCTGTTTGAACTTGTTTATAATTGCCTGTTTTAAACTGGCGGTACCGTCGACGGCCGTGTATCTGGTAAAGCCCTGATTGATCGCGTCGATGGCCGCTGCTTTTATATAGTCGGGAGTATCGAAGTCCGGTTGCCCGGCAGCCAGACCGATGATGTCCCGGCCTTCGGCTTTCAATTGATCGGCAAGTGCGGTTACTGCAAGTGTGGGTGAAGGTTTAACTCTTTGTACGCGGTTTGAAAGTTTGATATCCAATTTAGTTACCCTATAACTTCTTGGTGAGCGTGGACTGCTTTATGGGCTGCCTCATGAACAGCCTAATAAACAGCTTGGTGCCGATTTCATCTGAGTTTAAGTTATTTTTACCGAGGAATGTAGTAGTACAGAGTGAGTATATTGAAAAAATTTGATCTGCAAACTGAATATGAGCCAACAGGTGATCAACCGACGGCGATCAAGACCCTGGTCGAAGGTTTAGAGAACGGCCTGGCGAGGCTGACGCTACTCGGGGTGACCGGTTCCGGTAAGACCTTTACCGTGGCCAATGTCATCAACCAGCTGCAACGGCCGACCATTATCATGGCACCGAACAAGACGCTGGCAGCGCAGCTCTACGGCGAGATGAAAGAATTCTTCCCGCATAACGCGGTGGAATATTTTGTTTCTTATTATGACTACTACCAGCCGGAGGCCTATGTGCCGGCCAGTGATACCTTTATCGAAAAGGATGCTTCGGTAAATGAACACATCGAGCAGATGCGGCTGTCCGCCACCAAAGCGTTGATGGAGCGCGAAGATACCATCATAGTTGCCACGGTTTCCGCCATCTACGGTCTGGGTGATCCCGAATCTTACTTCGCGATGATATTGCACCTGGTGCGCGGTGATATCGTCGATCAGCGCAATATCCTGCGCCGTCTGGCCGAACTGCAGTATGTGCGCAATGATGTCGAACTGCGCCGTGGTACCTACCGGGTGCGCGGGGAAGTAATTGATATCCACCCGGCCGACTCTGAGCGCGAAGCGATAAGGGTGGAGCTGTTCGACGAAGAGATCGAGAACCTCAGTATCTTCGATCCGCTGACCGGCGAGGTAATAAAAAAAGTCGCACGCATCACGGTCTATCCCAAAACCCATTACGCGACACCGCGCGAAGTGATACTGGGTGCTATCGATCACATCAAAGTCGAGCTGCGCGAGCGCCTGGATGAACTGCGTGACAACAATAAACTGGTGGAAGCGCAGCGCCTGGAACAGCGCACACAGTTCGATATCGAAATGATGCGTGAACTGGGTTATTGCAGCGGCATCGAAAACTATTCGCGCTACCTGTCAAACCGCAAGCCGGGTGAGCCGCCGCCATGTCTGTTCGATTACCTGCCCAAGGAGGCACTGCTGATCATCGATGAGAGCCATGTCTCGGTGCCGCAGATCGGTGCCATGTATAAGGGTGACCGCTCACGCAAGGAAAACCTGGTGAACTTTGGTTTCCGCCTGCCTTCTGCACTGGATAACCGGCCGCTGCGCTTCGATGAATTCGAGAGCATGACGCCGCAGACATTATATGTGTCAGCGACACCGGGGCCATACGAGGAAGAGCATTCTGACGATATCGCCCGGCAGGTGGTGCGCCCGACCGGTCTGCTGGATCCGGTCATCGAAGTGCGGCCGGTAGCGACACAGGTAGATGACGTGCTGTCCGAGATCAATATCCGTGTGCCGAAAAATGAACGTGTGATCATCCTGACCCTGACAAAGCGCATGTCAGAAGACCTCACCGAATATCTGAGCGAGCATGATGTGCGGGTACGTTACCTGCATTCCGATATCGATACCGTCGAGCGGGTCGAGATCATCCGTGATCTGCGCCTCGGTGAGTTTGATGTGCTGGTCGGTATCAACCTCTTGCGTGAAGGTCTGGATATGCCGGAAGTATCACTGATCGCCATCCTCGATGCTGACAAAGAAGGGTTCCTGCGCTCGGAGCGCTCCATGATCCAGAGCATCGGCCGTGCCGCGCGTAACGTCAATGGCAAAGCCATCCTCTATGCCGACCGTATTACCGGTTCTATGCAGAAGGCCATCGATGTCACCGAGCAGCGCCGTGTGGTCCAGATCGCCTATAACAAAGAGCATGGCATAACGCCTACCGGTATCGTTAAGGGGGTACGTGACGTGCTGGAATCCGGTTATGGCGACAAGCATTCAAGGAAGACCATCGAGCTGCAGAGAGTGGCTGAAGAAAAAGCCAGCTATCAGGCGATGACGCCTAAACAGCTGACTAAAGTGCTGGAAAAACTCGAGAAACAGATGTACGAGCATTCGCGCAACCTGGAATTTGAAGAGGCCGCAAAAGTGCGCGATGATCTGGAGCGTATCCGGCAACTGGCTAATTTTTAGTCCGGAATCAGCGATAGCTTGTTTGTTTGTAGCAGTCTTATTTGTAAAGAGGTCTGCTTACGGCCAGAAGCGGACATCAAGAAAAAACAATATTTCTCGCGCAGAGCCGCAAAGA
>JADFWE010000168.1 GCA_015222915.1 Pseudomonadota bacterium
ACGGAAAAATGGTTGACTGGCGTGATGCCAAGATCCACGTTTTAACGCATACATTACATTATGGTATGGGCGTGTTCGAAGGTCTGCGCGCGTACAAAGCTGAAAAGGGCACAGCGATCTTTCGTCTGCAGGCACATACCGACCGCCTGTTCGAGTCCGCAGATATCATGAATATGGAGATACCGTTTGATAAAGAAACACTAAACGAAGCACAGCTTGCAGCGGTAAGAGATAATGATCTGCAGTCTGCCTACGTTCGTCCGATGTGTTTTTATGGTTCGGAAGGCATGGGCCTGCGTGCTGACAATCTGAAAGTACACGTCATGGTTGCAGCCTGGGAATGGGGTGCGTACCTGGGTCAGGAAGCGCTGGATAACGGTATCCGTATTCGTAAATCGACCTTTGTAAAAAATGATTCGCATCCGAGTATGTACTTGGCTAAAGCCAATGGTAACTACATCAACTCTATGTTGGCGCTCGATGAAGCGATGAGTAAAGGTTATGATGAAGCGCTGCTGCTCGACAGTAAGGGTAACGTTGCTGAGGGCAGCGGTGAAAATATCTTTATGATCAAAGATGGTGTGATCTATACCCCGACCCTGGTGGCATCTTTAAATGGTATCACCCGTAACACCATCATGACATTAGCGAAAGAACAGGGTATCGATGTGGTCGAGACCACGATAAAGATCGAAGAATTATATGATGCTGATGAAGTATTCTTTACCGGTTCTGCCGCAGAAGTAACACCGATCCGTGAGATAGATGATAATTCGATCGGTAACGGCTCACGCGGGCCGATAACTGAGAAATTGCAAACCATGTATTTTGATCTGGTACATGGCCGTCTGGAAATACATCCGGACTGGTTAAATTACGTATAAAAACTGGAGCAGATAATGCCTAATCCAAATACAGCAGCACGAGATGATCTGGACACGCCAAACGATACCATGTTGTATGAAGTATCACGCGACATATTGCCTATCCATTGTCCGATGCCGGGTTCCAGTCTATGGGACTCACACCCGCGGGTGTACATTCCTGTAGAAAAGACCGGTTCTGCAAAGTGTCCTTATTGTGGTTGTGAATACCGTCTCGTTGACTAACAGGCAGATTATTTCATATGACTATGCATCTTCCTTCATTCGAAAACGCCAGAGTACTGGTGGTTGGCGACCTTATGCTGGATCGATACTGGCATGGTGGCACCTCAAGAATTTCACCCGAAGCACCGGTCCCCGTGGTGCATGTTAATCAGAATGAAGAACGTGCCGGCGGTGCCTGTAACGTGGCGCTAAATATCGCAACTTTGGGTGCGCGGTGTACGGTGATGGGGCTGTGCGGTGATGATGAGGCTGCGAGTACACTGGAAAGTTTGCTGGAAAGTGTCGGCGTTAATCCGCAGTTTGTAAGGATGCCGGAAAATGCAACGGTGACCAAGTTACGTGTTATGAGTCGGCATCAGCAGTTAATGCGCCTGGATTTTGAGGACGGATTCATCGGCCAGGATCTATCGAAACTTGAAAAAGCCTTCGAGGCGCAGTTGTCGAATCATAATATCGTGGTATGTTCTGATTATGGAAAGGGCAGTCTGCGTGATGTAAAACGTTTGATCGAATTGTGCAATGAAAAAAATATTCCGGTACTGGTGGATCCCAAAGGTACTGATTTTGAAAAGTACACGGGCGCCAGTTTGATCACGCCAAATCTTTCAGAATTTGAAGCCGTCGTCGGTGCTTGCGAGTCAGAAGATGAGCTGGTCGAAAAAGCCGATGCACTTTCAGAAAAATTTAACATTGAAGCGCTATTGGTAACACGCAGTGAGCACGGTATGAGTCTGATGCAACGCGATTACGATCCCGTGCATATCCCGACACAGGCAAGAGAAGTCTTTGATGTTACCGGTGCGGGTGATACGGTGATCTCGACCCTGGCTGCATCATTGGGCGCCGGCGTCTCGCTTGAACGCGCCATGGTGTTATCTAACCTTGCAGCTGGCGTAGTGGTCGCGAAATCTGGTACCGCCAGCGTCAGCCTGAGAGAACTCGAAAACGCTATCGAACAGAACTCATCAAATACTGAGCACGGTATCCTGGAAGAGGCTGAGCTTTACCCGTTGCTGGATCGTTGCCGCTCACGAGGTGAAACCATCGTTATGACCAATGGCTGTTTTGATATCCTGCATGCCGGTCATGTCACATATCTGGAGCAGGCCAGCGAACTGGGTGACCGTTTACTGGTAGCCGTCAATATCGATGAAACCGTGCGCCGGTTAAAAGGCGAAGACCGTCCGGTAAATAAAGTAGAAAATCGTATGCGCATGCTGGCAGCATTGCGCTG
>JADFWE010000169.1 GCA_015222915.1 Pseudomonadota bacterium
CATAGCCACTGGTTCATTTCGTGTTTTTAGCTTTTAACGAACGACGAATAACGAACGACGGCCAACGTCTCTTTCTGGCCGTTAGCAGACAAACGTTATACTGCTATTGAGGAATCTTCTCTCGCAATGCATCGCGGTCAAACCACCAGCCCTCTGGTGGCACGATAGCCCCCAGCACCAACGATAGACGTGGCAGAAACACATCGGGCTCGAGCAATTCAAGACGCTCCAGCCATGTATTGATAGCATCCTGATCTTCGACACCGGAATGGCCTTTTGCCACGTTTGCCAGCATCTGCTTGGTAAGAAACGTCAGGCTCTTGTGCTGATCATCCTGGGCGCGAACATCAGCAACATAATGCGCCGTAATCGCGGCAACGGCTGCTCCATCAGCGGTCGCAGGCGTTTCATCGACCACATAACTGAGCATATTGACGGTTAAGGTGGGATCAACCGGATAGGTAACCGACAGCCAGACACCATGCGCCAATGCAACCAGCGAAGCAGGCTGCGCACTCTGATACAGCACATCACAGCTTTCTACCGCATCCTGCCATTGCTCTTCTTCGATAAAGGTCTCCAGCGCGGTGCGGGCTTTTTCCCATGACTCATCGGCACGGCCCGTACCAATCAATGCCTCGGCGACATCGAGCTGCAGACGGGCACGTTCTACCGGCGGTGCACTGGCTTCAAGCGCATCATAGGCGGCCTGTTTTTTATCGAGATACTTCTGGATATCTTCTTTGGATTGTTCTGGTGACGAGTTTTCGATCTGCAGCTCGTCGAGTTCTTTATTATCTGACATCGTTAAAAACCATTAAATACTGTGAATAGGTGGGCTTTTTACAGGAATATAACAATAATTGAAACACGCAAAAAGCAGGGTATTAGCTACCCGGTTGAGATATGCCCTGCAGAGCAAGCCGCAGCTGCACCTCTTCTATCGGAAAAGCCAATGATGCCGCCACCTCAAAACTCTGTAGAAAACGCTGATAGTGTGGCTCAAATTCTTTCTCATAAAACACCACCATACTGGAATCGCTCACCCCCTGGGTACTTGATAGCAGGGTCTCCAGACTGCTGGTGCGGTCACGAAAATCAGATTGGAAGTTGAATTCAGCCACCATCACAGCCGGCTGATGCTTGCGTATCAGCTTCACCGCTTTGCGCACGCTATCGGTCTGAATCACCTGGTAACCCAGTGATTCGTACAGCGCACTGAAGTCAGGATAACCGCCAAATTCGGTAATCGCCAGCAACACGGGCATGCGCGTGTCAGAACTATCCGATATGGCCTCAATCGACATCAGTCATTAATTTTCCGTTAAAATAGACAAGCGATTATATCTTATAAACCATGAACGAACAGGGTATCCCGATGGCAGGAAAACTGAGCGAACCTAAAATCATCACCGACCTCGACCAGAAAGTTGTCTGCCTGCTGCCGACCGGATTCTATTTCAGCGATGAACGCTGGGACATGATCTGGGAGCAGTACGATAAAAAAGGTGACACCCTGGGCATGGCGGATCTAAAAGAACTGTTCCCCGATGAAGCAACAGTGCAGAACGCCGCCATCGATACCGGCGAGAAATTCGACCGCTGTAGATAGCGACTTACAACTTCCCCATCAGCAGGGCTCTTCACCATAATCGATAGTGATCTCTTCATCCGCTTTTATATTTCGCAAAGCGAATAATTCAAAGCCGATAAACTCTGCCAGAGGTTTCGTACTGTGATTGAGGTAACGCAGCAGGTTCTTACCATCACGGCCTATCCACAGCTCTTCATCACAATCTTCTTCTATCCATAATACATGAGATCCGTTCTCTTTCACTTCGGGTCCATCATACTCCCCCATGTATTCACCTCTCCTGATCTGCTCGAGGGCAAACAGTCCAGTGCCATGTATCTTTGATTTTTTTATGAAATACAACTGCGCTAATTCTTCATCTGTTAACATGATTGCAACCTTTTCGAAAACTGTTAGTCATATCGCGAACAATAATTTATCGTACGATTTTTGGCAACCAAAATATTTTTACATGAAAAAGAAAAATAGATCCAGAAAAAGAAGCGTTCCGATGTCGCTGTCTTTTATCCGTTTTATCTATAGTACGCTCGGCCCGGTATTTCCCGCCTATTTTGGCAACCGTGCATACCAGCAATGGTTTACTACTTTTCGCTTCAATACACCTGCTTATGAACTGGACGCTTTAAATTCTGCAACAGAAGAAGATATCGATGTTAACGGCTTAAAAGTGAAGATTTATATCTGGCAGAGTGAAGAAACAGGATCTTCAGATACAGATCCTGCCGCCACCGTATTATTCATCCATGGCTGGACCGGGCGGGGTACACAGATCGCAAAATACATCGGACCACTGAATGCGCTGGGTTACCGCGTACTGAGTTTCGATGGTCCGGCGCACGGTAAAACACCTGGCAGACAGACCAGCCTGCTGGAATTCACCGATGTGGTGTTTGCACTGGATGAACACTATGGCCCGTTTGATGCCGCCATCACTCATTCTTTTGGCGGCATGGTGTTGGCTTTTGCCATGGCGAAGGGTCTAACATTGAAACGCGCTGCCTGCATCTGCCCGCCGAAAAGTTTTCAGGTGCTCACCGATAACTTCCAGCGCATCCTGAAGTTACCAGAAAGCGTGATGAGAGTACTGGTAAGAAAAACCTATGAGTCTCACGGCCAGATCACCCGTGATGCGGTAGACACCTTAAAAAATGTAAAAGATCTTGCCTGCAAGGGCCTGCTGATACACGATGAAGATGATGATGAGATCAGCTGGCACAGCAGCGAAGAGATCGCCCGCGCCTGGCCCG
>JADFWE010000170.1 GCA_015222915.1 Pseudomonadota bacterium
CCCACCCTACAAAAACTAAAAGCTTTTCCTTTGCGTCTTTGCGGCTCTGCGCGAACAATGTTTTTAAGGTCTGCTTTGTGTCGATAGCGAAAGGTAAGTCAGTGACCCTGCTCAAAGCACTGCCAACTGTGCATTTTCAGCCGGCCATCCATGATTTACGACATCTTGTCATGATTACTTATGTATTAACGGATGACTCCGCTATACTCAAACAGTAATGAAAATACTGATACTCGAAAATAGCCGTCTGTTCCAGAAGATGCTGCAGGACCTGCTGGTCGAACTGAAATGCAGTGTCAGCTGCGTACGCACAGGTGAGGAAGGCCTCGATCTGCTGGTCAATGCCACCGACGATACCCGCTATGACCTGATCATCGCTTCCCAGCATATCTTCGACAAGAGCGGTCAGAAATTTATCGATTACTGCAAAAACTCTGAATACAATACGCCCATCATCCTGCTCACCTCAGAGCCGAATGAGACCCTGATGCGAAATGCCCGCTCAGCAGGTATCAAAGACGTCTTCCCGAAAACCAACCTGACCTATCTGAAATCAAGTATCCGCTACTACATCCAGGGCGAAAATGATTTTGATACCATCAAGGGCCGTCGCGTGCTGTATGTCGAGGACAGTGCCGCCGTTGCTCACATCGTCAGCAACTATCTGCGAAAACTGGATCTTGAGATCACCCACTTTGCCACTGCCGAAGAAGCCTTTAACACCTTCATCGACGGTGAGTTCGACCTGGTCATCACCGACGTGATGCTGGAAGGCACCATGGACGGTCTGTCACTGGTACGTATGATCCGCGCACATAATTCACACCTCAACAAGACCCCGATCCTGGCGATGACCGGCCATGATGATTCGCAGCTTCGTATCGATCTGTTCCATGCCGGTATCAATGACTACGTCACCAAACCACCGCTGGAAGAAGAGCTGGCGACCCGGGTAAAGAACCTGATCACCAATAAACGCCTGGCGGATCAGGTAAGAGAACAGCAGCGCAAACTATTTAACATCGCCATGACCGACAAGTTAACAACCTGTCACAACCGGCACAGCCTGGCCGAGTATGCACCGAAATACATCAAAGATTCCCTGCGCTACAAATATCCGCTGAGCGTCCTCATCCTCGATCTCGACAATTTCAAACAGATCAATGATGAATTCGGCCACACCACCGGCGACATGGTACTTGCCGATGTCGGAAAACTGTTGATGGGCACCTGCCGCCAGGGTGATATCGTCGCCCGTATCGGCGGTGAGGAATTTTTGATCATGCTGCCGCATTGCGCCATCTCGAACGCCATGATCAAAGCCGAAAACATCCGTTCCATGATCGAACTTGCCAAACCTAGCGGCCTCAACGTTACCGCCAGTATCGGCGTAGCCTCGCTGAACGACAAGCATGGCGACGATTTCGACCGGCTATACAAATCCGCCGACAATGCGGTCTACCTGTCCAAAGAAAACGGTCGCAACCAGGTGACTGCAGATGCAGAAAGCATCGAAGAATCGGAATTACAACACGCTCAAAGTTGATCACTGACCTTCAGGCAGGCCATCAAGCTGAACAGCCTGCTTGCGACTGGCTTCCGAATCCCCTTCCCAGAATTTAGACTAGTAACAAATAACCTACTTTCACTGTTGATTTTATTGATTTTTCTTAAGCTAAATCGACAAATTTCAGCAGCACAATCTGCTAGAATGCGCGCATGACTGAATACGCGCTCATTCTGCTAAGTACGATACTGGTAAACAATTTCGTACTGGTGAAGTTTCTTGGCCTGTGCCCCTTCATGGGCGTATCAAGAAAACTGGAAACCGCCATGGGCATGGCACTGGCAACCACCTTTGTACTCACCCTGTCTTCCGTCAGCAGTTACCTGGTCAACGAATACATCCTGGCGCCGCTGGGACTGGAATACATGCGCACCATCATGTTCATCCTGGTCATCGCCTTCGTCGTACAGTTCACCGAGATGGTGGTACACAAGACCAGTCCGCTGCTATACAACGTGCTGGGAATCTTCCTGCCGCTGATCACCACCAACTGTGCGGTACTCGGTGTTGCTCTGCTTAACGTTCAGGAACAGCACGGCTTCCTGCAGTCACTGTTTTACGGCTTCGGTGCCGCTGTCGGCTTCTCCATGGTACTGATTCTATTCTCGGCACTGCGTGAACGCATCACCGTCGCTGACGTACCCGAAGCCTTCCAGGGAACCTCGATCGCACTGATCACCGCCGGCATCATGTCGCTGGCCTTCATGGGTTTTGCCGGTCTGATAAAGATCTAAACAAGAATGTTCACTGTCGTTATCACCCTCGCCGTTATCTCCAGCATCTTCGGGCTGGTGCTCGCCTATTCGGCCATCCGCTTCAAGGTCGAAGGTGACCCGATAGTCGATAAGATCGATGCCCTGCTGCCGCAGACCCAATGCGGCCAGTGTACCTATCCCGGCTGCCGTCCCTACGCAGAAGCCATCGCCAGTGGTGAAGCCGATATCAACCAGTGTCCGCCCGGCGGTGAAGCCACCATCATCGCACTGGCCGACCTGCTGGGTGTCGAGGTCAAACAGTTAAACGCCGAGCACGGTGAGGTCAAAGACCTGCCGACTATCGTCCGTATCGACGAGCAGGTATGCATCGGCTGCACACTATGCATCCAGGCCTGCCCGGTCGATGCCATCCTGGGCGCCGCAAAACACATGCACACCGTCATCGAATCAGAATGCACCGGCTGCAACCTTTGTATTCCACCGTGCCCGGTCGATTGTATACACATTTTTGAAGTCGAGCCTACGGTACGCACCTGGACAGCCGAGCTACCCGACGTCGGTTATGCCGCACCGCATGCAAAATAGGCCTGGCTGAAGATATAACCATGACACACGAGAGAGACATTACTGCAGAAGATACGCTGGCCAGATTCGATGGCGGCCTGATCCTCGACGCACAGAAGCAGCTGTCCACCGGTCCTGCTATCTCTTCGATGGAGCAATGCAAAGAATACATACTGCCGCTGCAGCAGCATATCGGTGTCATCAGTCAGCCACTGATAAGAACCGGCGACCGTGTTCTGAAAGGCCAGATGCTGGCGAGACCGGGAGATCTGGTCAGCGCCGCCATACACTCGCCTGTATCCGGTGTCGTCACCGACATACGCCAGCACGAAGTGCCACACGCCTCCGGCCTGTCTGACCTGTGCGTGTTTATCGAAAATGACTTCAAGGACGAATGGCTAGAACGTGAACCCCTGGGTGACGACTACAACAACACCAGTTCATCCAATATGCGTAAAGTAGTTCGCGACGCCGGCATCGTCGGTCTCGGTGGTGCCGTGTTCCCGGCTGCCGTCAAACAGACGGAGATGAACGTCAGAACACTGATCCTCAATGGCGTGGAATGCGAACCTTACATCACCTGTGATGATGTCCTGATGCGTGAACATGCCGAGGACGTCATCGCCGGTGCCGACATCATCGGCCACATCATCAAGGCCAGACAGTGCGTCGTCGCTATCGAAGATAACAAGCCGGAAGCCATACAGGCCATACAGAGCGTCATCGACAAAGACGGTACCGGTTTTTTCAAGATCAGGGTTATCCCGACGCTCTACCCCAGCGGCGGTGAAAAACAGCTGATCAAGATCATCACCGGAGAAGAAGTACCCAAGGGCCGTTACCCGGCTGAGCTGGGAGTACTGGTACACAACGTCGCCACTGCTGTTGCCATACAGCGAGCGGTCTATCACGATGAACCGCTGATCTCGCGCATCCTGACGGTTACCGGCAATGGTGTGAGACAGCCGCAGAACATCGAGGTCCTTATCGGCACACCGATGTCTGCCTGTATCGAACATTGCGGTGGCTACACTGAAGACAGCGACGAGCTCATCATGGGCGGACCGATGATGGGCTTCTCCCTGCAAAGCGACCAGCTGCCGGTGGTAAAAGCCACCAACTGTCTACTGGTCACTGCCGACATAGAACAGGTCAAACACAAGAAACACCTGCCCTGTATCCGCTGCGGAAAATGCGTCGAGGTGTGCCCGGTGCGATTACTACCGCAGCAGTTATACTGGTATGCCAGCAGCAAGAACACCGACCGCCTGATCGAACATAACCTGTTCGACTGTATCGAGTGCGGCTGCTGCGCTTATGTCTGCCCCAGTGAGATCCCGCTGGTACAATATTACCGCTACGCGAAGACCAGCATCTGGCAGCAGGAGCGCGAACGCAAAGCGTCGGATCTGTCACGTCAGCGCCATGAAGCCCATCAGATGCGGCTGGATAAAATAAAACGGGAGCGTGAAGATAAACTGCGCAAAAAACGCGAACTGCTGAAAAAGAAAACCGAAGCACAGAATGCCGCTGACAATAAGAGCGACGGTGACGGCAGCAGCGATGGCAAGACCAGCAAACAGGCTGCCATCGCCGAGGCGATAGCACGCGCGCATACTAAAAAAGCTGAACGTAATAAAGCTGCCGAACAGGTCAACGAGACAGCTACCACGCAGTCTGAGGCAAAGACCACACCGGATAAGGAAAGCAGCAACACACGAGAGACCGATAAATAAGATGTTATTTAAACGTTCACCTTCGCCGCACATCAGGCAGGCCATCAGCGTCCACGACATGATGTTCATGGTGCTGTATGCCCTCGTTCCAGGGGCACTGGCATCGATGTACTTTTTCGGCTGGGGCGTGCTGTTCAATCTGCTGATCGCGATAACCGTTTGCCTGGGCAGTGAAGCCATCATCCTGAAATTGCGCAAGCACGAAGTTGGCGAAACTCTGCTGGATGGCAGCGCCCTGCTCACCGCCTGCCTGCTGGCACTGGCACTGCCTTCACTGGCACCCTGGTGGCTCACCACCATCGCATCGATCTCCGCCATCGTGGTGGCCAAACACCTGTATGGCGGCCTGGGTTTTAACCCGTTCAACCCGGCGATGGTCGGTTACATCGTGGTGATGATCTCGTTCCCGCTGGAGATGACCATGTGGACGGCACCGATGGGCGTCGGTGGCGGCTGGCCTGATTTCCTCACCACCTTCAACTGGGTATTTTTCGGCAACCTGCCGGCCGGCGGCATCGACAGTATCTCCATGGCAACCCCGATCGATCTGCTGAAAACCCAGCTCAGTCAATTGCACGATATCAGCGAAACACGTAACAACGTCGCCTACAGCCCGCTATTCGCCAGCATCAGCGGCACCGGCTGGCAGTGGGTTAACCTGCTGTACCTCGGCGGCGGTATCTGGCTGATAAAAAAAGGCGTGGTCGACTGGCGCATACCAACGGCCTTCCTCATCAGCCTGGTACTGATATCCAATACTTTTGCGGTACTGGATTACGCCAATAACAGCTCGGCGCTGTTCCATGCCTTCAGCGGTGGCACCATGTTATGTGCTTTTTTCATCGCCACCGATCCGGTCACCGCCAGCACTACGCCAAGAGGACGCTGGATCTATGGTGCCGGGATAGCAACACTGGTCTATGTCATCCGAAGCTGGGGCGGTTACCCTGACGGCATCGCCTTCGCGGTCATCCTGATGAACATCGCGGCACCGCTGATCGATTATTACACTCAGCCCAAGATCTATGGCGATCACGATAGATGAACAAGAAGAAGATAATTATCACTGCTTCTCTGCTGACGATGTTTGCCGTCATCGGTGCTGCTATGGTGGGCTTCACCTTCCTGCAGACAGCAGACGATATCATCTACAATGAAAAACTCACCTTGCTGCGAAAGTTAAACCATATCCTGCCATCAGAAAAATACGATAACGATCTGTTGCACGATACCATCATGATCAAACCGGCAACTCAGCTCGGCACTAATCGCGAGACGTCAGCATACCGGGCAAGGAAAGGTGATCAGGATGTAGCAGTGGTGCTTTCCAGCATTGCACCCAGTGGTTATAACGGTCCGATCGAACTGCTGGTCGGCATCTACACCGATGGCAAACTTGCCGGGGTCAGGGTGGTCAAACATCGGGAGACACCGGGACTCGGTGATGTCGTAGACATTGCACGTTCTGACTGGATACTCGGCTTCGACAATAGATCACTGGCCGATCCTGACGAAATGCACTGGAAAGTAAAACGTGACGGTGGTGTCTTCGACCAGTTCACCGGTGCCACTATCACCCCGCGGGCAGTGGTGAAAGCGGTACATAATGCTTTGATATACTTCCAGCAGAATCAGGAGAAGCTGTTTAAGAAAAACGATGAAGACATCGAGACGCATAAGAGCCATCCATAGAGGCACATGACCATGACAGACAATACACTCACTATCAGCAAAAACGGTCTATGGACGAATAATGTCGCACTGGTGCAGTTATTGGGCCTGTGCCCCTTGCTGGCTGTCACGGGTACCGTCATCAACGGTCTCGGTCTGGGCGTCGCCACCCTGCTGACGCTGGTACTGTCCAACAGCGTGGTCTCATTGATTCGCCCATGGCTGAAATCAGAGATCCGTATCCCCATCTTCGTGCTCATCATCGCTTCCATCGTGACCACCATCGAGCTGATGATGAACGCCTGGTTTCATGAACTGTACCTCATCCTCGGCATCTTCATACCATTGATCGTCACCAACTGTTCCATCATCGCGCGCGCAGAAGCCTTCGCTTCAAAAAACAACCTGCTGGACTCAGCGACCGACGGTTTTATGATGGGGCTGGGATTCACGCTGGTACTGGTGGTGCTCGGTGGCATGCGCGAACTCATCGGCTTCGGCACACTGTTCGCCAATGCCCAGCTGATGTTCGGCAGCATCGGTGAGAGCATGACCATCACCTTCAGTGAAGACTACCCCGGCTTCCTGCTGGCGGTATTGCCACCGGGCGCATTCATCGGCCTCGGCCTGCTCATCGCACTTAAGAATATCATTGAAAAACGACAGAGCGCTAAACAGGTTGTGACTATTCAGAGCGCCGAGCCTGCGTCAGCTTGATCTTATAAAAGCATGAAGCCGCAAAGGAAAGTACAGAATTATTTCTGTATAAACTTCTCGGTCATTTTCGTAAAAAACAGTTTTGCAATATTTGCGGGCTAACGTTTTTCTTTTCTCTTACCCTTCGCGTATTTTGCGTTCTTTGCGGCCAGGTCTTTTATCATGAACAAACAAAAACGCCACGAGATATTCTCGCGCCTGAGAGCAGACAACCCCAGGCCGACCACCGAGCTTAATTTTAACTCCACCTTCGAATTACTGATCGCCGTCATCCTGTCAGCACAGGCCACTGACAAGAGCGTCAATATCGCCACCGCCAAGCTGTACCCGGTCGCCAATACGCCGGAAGCGATCTACGCCCTGGGTGAAGAAGGTTTAAAGGGATACATCAAGACCATCGGCCTGTATAACACCAAAGCAAAAAACATCATCAAGACCTGCCGGATATTGATGGATGAACATGACAGTATCGTGCCCGATGACCAGAAAAAGCTCGAAGCTCTGCCCGGTGTCGGCAGGAAAACCGCCAACGTGGTCCGCAACACGGCCTTTGGTCATCCGACCATGGCGGTCGATACCCATATCTTCAGGGTATCCAACCGCACGAAGATCGCACCCGGGAAAAATGTGCTCGAAGTAGAAAAAAAGCTTCTGAAGTTTGTCCCGCAGGAGTTTATGGTCGACGCCCATCACTGGCTGATCCTGCTCGGTCGCTACACCTGCATCGCAAGAAAACCGCGCTGCGGTTCATGTTTGATCGAAGACCTCTGCGAATACAA
>JADFWE010000171.1 GCA_015222915.1 Pseudomonadota bacterium
CACGAACATGCAAACTGCCAGCTGACGGCTGCTATCGAACATGCCAGCAGCCCGTTTTTGACCAACGATGCCGGTGAACTTGCCGGTATAGGCAGTCTTGGCGTGAGCATCGTCTCTGATATCGGCCCCGTCAGCAAGAACTTCCATACCCTGATCGATTTTACCCGTCCTGACGTTACCCTTAAAAACCTGGCCAGCTGCGTCGAAAATGGCAACAACATCATTATCGGCACCACCGGTTTCACCGATGAAGAAAAACAGCAGATCAGCAAAGCCGCTGAAAGTATTGCTGTGGTATTCGCGCCGAACATGAGTGTCGGCGTTAACCTGTGTTTCAAACTTCTGGATATCGCTGCCCGCGTCATGGGCGATGATGTTGATATCGAGATCGTAGAAGCGCATCATCGGCATAAGGTGGATGCACCTTCCGGCACGGCACTGCGTATGGGTGAAGTCGTCGCCGGGGCACTGGGCCGCAATCTCGACGATTGTGCTGTCTACGGGCGTGAAGGTGTAACCGGTGAGCGCGACCGCAAGACCATCGGTTTTGAGACCATCCGCGCCGGAGACATCGTCGGTGACCATACCGTGATGTTTGCAGATATCGGCGAACGGGTAGAGATTACACACAAGGCATCCAGCAGGATGACCTTCGCCAACGGTGCGCTGCGTGCTGCACTATGGCTGGAAAATAAAAGCAATGGTTTGTATGATATGCAGGACGTGCTGGATTTAAAATAATCCGTCATCCGTATTGATGACCTGTATAGATGTTCGGATAGATAATGCACTATCCATAAGGCATAAATAATTTGATCTCTCGCAAAGAGCGCAGAGATAACATTGTCTTTTCTTTGCGTCCTCTGCGGCTCTGCGAGAAATATCTGTTTCTAATATTTTTTGCGCACAGAGAATAGAGATTAAATGAAACACCATATAAAAATAAACAATAATAATAAACAGGGTTAATTTATGGATGGTATGAATATAGTAGTTGTGTTTCCCGGTCAGGGTTCACAATCGATTGGTATGCTTGCCGAATATGCTGAGTCATGGCCGCAGATAGAAGAGACCTTCAAACAGGCATCTGATGTTCTGGGTTACGACTGCTGGGATATCGTCTGCAACGGTCCGGTAGAAAAACTTAACCAGACAGAGATCACCCAGCCGATAATGCTGGCAGCTGATATCGCCGTCATGCGCGTGATGACAGAGCAATGCATGTTGACACCGATGGTCTTCGCCGGTCACAGCCTCGGTGAATATGCCGCACTGGTAGCAGCAGAATCTATAGACTTCAACGATGCCATCAGACTGGTAAACAAACGCGGACAGCTGATGCAGGCTGCGGTACCTGAAGGTGAGGGTGCGATGGCGGCCATCATCGGCCTGATCGATGACGTTATACTCGACATATGCAAGAAGGTCAGCGAAGACACCGGGGAAGTGGTGGATGCGGTTAACTTCAACTCTCCAGGGCAGGTAGTTATCGCCGGCTCAACAGCTGGCGTAGAAGCGGCCATGGTACGGCTCAAGGAAGAAGGCGCTAAACGTGCACTGCCTCTACCGGTCAGTGTACCGTCGCACAGTTCATTGATGAAGCCCGCTGCCGACGAACTGGCGATTTACCTGAAAGATATCACCATCAACACGCCGAAGATCCAGGTCATCCACAATGTCGATGCGAGATCACATGATGACCCTGATGCTATCCGTGATGCGCTGGTAAAACAGTTGTATAACCCGGTACAGTGGACACATACCATACAGATCATCACCGATGGTGCCGATGTCGTCGTCGAATGCGGCCCCGGTAAGGTGCTGGGTGGTCTCACCCGCAGGATCAATAAAGAAGTGAAGAGTTTTTCGCTGGATACCCCTGCATCGTTGCAGAAATTTCTTGATTCGATGCTCTAGGTCAAAAGAACACCCTGTAATATTAAATATAATCGAACCCAATTATCCAAGAGTAAAGCAAAAATGAGTAAAGACCTTGAAGGTGAGATAGCACTGGTAACCGGAGCCAGCCGTGGCATCGGTAAAGCCATAGCTGAACAGCTGGCGGCCAGAGGCGCGACCGTAATCGGTACCGCCACCTCCGATGGCGGCGCGGACAATATCAGTGCTTATCTGAAAGACATGAAATCTTCAGGCGGCGGCAAGGGCATGTGCCTCAATGTCACCGACCCTGATTCCATCGCCGCTGTCATCAAAGCTATTACCTCGGAGTTCGGCGCGGTATCCATACTGGTCAATAATGCCGGCATCACCAAAGACAACCTGTTGATGATGATGAAGGAAGACCAGTGGAACGATATCATCGAGACCAACCTGACATCGATCTACCGCCTGTCGAAAGCGGTTATCCGCAGCATGATGAAAGCCAGAAAAGGGCGTATCATCAATATCGCATCAGTGGTCGGGCTTACCGGAAATCCCGGTCAGACAAATTACTCTGCGACCAAAGCCGGCATGCTGGGTTTTACCAAATCGCTGGCCAGGGAGATCGGTTCGCGTAAGATTACGGTCAACTGTGTAGCACCGGGTTTTATCGATACCGATATGACTAAAGAATTACCGGAAGAACAGCGACAGGCGCTGATCAACCAGATACCGCTCAGCCGTCTGGGTGACCCTGCTGATATCGCGGCTGCCGTAACCTTTCTGGCAAGCCCTGCAGCGGCCTATATCACCGGTGAAACCATCAATGTTAACGGTGGAATGTACATGCCATAGGCAAAAATTTTAGATTTTTTTGACATTAGGTATAAAATTTATATTAGAAATTACCTCATGTATTATTCATAACCATTTGATTAATATGTGTATTTAATGCGCAGATAAACACGGGTATTTAATGCAGAATTCGACTGGCAACTACCGTCCGAATTCACTAGAATACCGCGCAACTTCAAATACCTGTCCGAGATACTAGTTCGGGCTATTTTACATTGACCTGATAAGGTCAAAACAAGAGGAAAAGTTAATGAGCACAGCTGAAGAACGCGTTCGTAAAATTGTTATTGAGCAGTTGGGTGCAACTGATGAACAGGCAACTAATGAAGCATCTTTCGTAGATGATCTGGGTGCAGACTCACTTGATACCGTTGAGCTGGTCATGGCGCTTGAAGAAGAATTTGAGTGTGAGATTCCTGACGAAGAAGCAGAGAAGATCACCACTATCCAGCAAGCGATCGATTACGTAAACGCTCACGCTGGCTAATCAAAAAGTTCTACTCGAACACAGATGGCAACTCAGCATAGCGGGTTGCCATCTGTGTTTATTATCTATGTAAAAAAGGGTAGTTCAAAACAACTATCAGACCGGCCGCTACACCGTAGCTGCTAAAAGCTGCTTTTTACCAGGCGAATATTTCTATCACTGGATTTTATATCGCTGGAGATGGTCGCATAGACTGGATATGGCAGCACAGTAAGGGCCTTCTGAAATGAAAGCTCAGAATTAACCTTGAATATAAGTCTTGAATAGAGGCAGGGGATACTATGTTGTCACAACGTCGCGTCGTCATCACTGGTCTTGGAATCGTATCTCCGGTTGGCCATAATCTAAAACAAAGCTGGGAAAATATCACGGCTGGTAACAGCGGTGTCATCGCTATCGATGAGTTCGATGCCTCAGCTTTCAGCGCAAAGATTGTAGCGACCGTCAAAGACTTCGATGCAACCAGTGTCATCCCTGCAAAAGATCTTAAGAAGATGGATACCTTTATCCATTACGGCCTGTGTGCGGCTGATGAAGCGTTGAAAGACTCCGGTCTCGAGATCACCGAACAGAACGCTGATCGTGTAGGCGTCGCAATCGGTTCAGGTATCGGCGGACTGCCGATGATCGAAGTCAATAATGAAAAACTGAATGCCGGTGGACCGCGCAAGATCTCCCCGTTCTTTGTTCCCGGATCCATCATCAATATGATCTCCGGCAACTTCTCTATCCGTTATGGCGCAAAAGGCCCGAATATCTCGATCGTTACCGCCTGTTCTACCGGAACACACAGTATCGGTGAGTCGGCACGTATCATCGCCTACGGGGATGCTGATGTCATGTTTGCCGGCGGTGCTGAGAAGGCTTCATCGCCACTAGGTATCGCAGGCTTCGCTGCGGCCAGAGCATTATCGACCCGCAATGATGATCCTGCTGCCGCAAGCCGTCCCTGGGACAAAGACCGTGATGGTTTTGTACTGGGTGACGGTGCCGGTGTACTGGTACTGGAAGAATACGAACATGCAAAAGCACGCGGCGCAAAGATCTACGCCGAAGTGGCCGGCTTCGGTTACAACAGTGACGCCTACCACATGACCATGCCGGTACAGGATGGCAGCGGTGCGGGTAAATGCATGAAATTGGCGATGAAGGACGCAGGCCTCAACGCTGGAGACATCGATTACGTCAATGCCCACGGCACATCGACACCTGCCGGTGACGTAGCTGAGACCAATGCGGTGAAGAATGCCATGGGTGATCACGCTCATAAAGTCGCTGTCAGTTCAACAAAATCCATGACCGGACATCTGCTGGGCGCTGCCGGTGGTATCGAAGCAGTCTTCTCGGTAATGGCAATCAAAGATCAGGTCGCACCGCCGACCATCAACCTGGATAATCCCGGTGAAGGCTGTGTGCTGGATTATGTACCGAACACTGCACGTGAGATGAAGATCGATATCGCACTATCCAACTCATTTGGTTTCGGCGGCACCAATGGTACGCTGATCTTCAAGAAGCTGTCCTGATTACATACTGCTCTCTGACGGCACTTTAGGCAGTCCTATCAGGCTACGACCATACTGGCACAGAGCTAACCGGGGATTACCGTGTCCGTTATAACGCGGCTGTTAACAGACAATCTTGCGAACGAATTGTCTGCCGAAGCTCCCGATTCAAATATCGATCCTACAATAGCGGATGATCTTCCATTATCTGCCTTTAATCAGCTCGATGCTTCACGCTACCCTTATCTGCTGAGCAGCAGCGCTATCGGGCAGAACAATTCCCGCTACGATATCCTGCTGGCCTTTCCACAGTTCACACTGACGCTCGATGCAGATAAAACCCTGCATTGCACTGATCCCGGGCAGGATCTGTCTGGCGGCTTTTTAACCGCCCTGGATAAGCTGTTGCAGAAGGATAGAACACCGGTTGATGAAGTCACCGGCCATCTGCCGTTTACCGGCGGCTGGTTCGTTTATCTTTCCTACGAGATGGCGCAGGAGATTGAGCCATGCCTGTCACTGCCGTCTCTGGCAGATTCGCAGCCAAGTTCGCAGCCAAGTTCGCAGCCAGGCTCGCAACCACTGGCGTTTGCCGCCCGCTGCCCGGCCGCTATCATCTTCGACAAGAACAATGATCAGTATATGGCTGTTGCTGAAGCCGGTCATGCGCATCTTCTCGATGACATGGAACGGGACTTCATTGCGATAAGGAACGGCGGCAGCGGAATCACTGCAGGCGAACAGAAAATCGAACTGCAGTCTTTGACCGAAGCTGATGCACAGCCGTATCTGCAGCAGGTCGAAAGGATAAAACGATATATCGTCGATGGTGATATCTTCCAGGCCAACCTCTCACGGCAGTGGCAGGCGGTTCTATCGCCCGATGAACAGGGGATGAAACCATCCGATGCAGCGTTGTTCGATGCTCTGGCTAGATATAACCCTTCATCGTTTGCAGCTCTGGCCTGCCTGCCGGGCATGACCATCATCAGCTCATCACCGGAACGTCTGGTATCGCTGAAGGACGGCATCGTCGAAACCCGGCCTATCGCGGGCACCCGGCCACGGCATGACGATCAACAGAGTGACGAGGCACTGGCAGAGGAATTGCTGGCGCATCCGAAAGAGCAGGCAGAACATATCATGCTGATCGATCTGGAGCGAAATGATCTGGGCCGTGTGTGTCGTCCCGGCAGCATCGAAGTCAACGAGCTCATGGTACTGGAGAGCTGGCAGCATGTGCATCACATCGTGTCGAACGTTCGCGGCAAACTCGAAGAGGGCAAGTCGCCGGTCGACGTGTTACGCGCGATGTTTCCCGGCGGCACCATCACCGGCTGTCCGAAGGTGCGATGTATCGAGATACTGGCCGAGATGGAACAGCAGGCTCGGGGCGCCTATACCGGTTCACTGGGCTATATCAACAACGACGGCAGTATGGATTTCAATATACTGATACGCACCATGGTTCGTGATAGTGTAGATGGCCAGGACCGGCTAACCTTCCGTGCCGGCGGCGGAATCGTCAGCGATTCCATCGCCGAGAGAGAGCTGGAAGAGACACGAGCCAAAGCCAAAGGACTGTTAAAGATGTTTCAGATGAAAGTACCCGATAACACGTAATATGAATTCGACTCGGATCGACGGCACGCTCATCAATGGTATTGCCTGCAATTACTTAAGCATCTATGACCGCGCCATACACTACGGCGACGGTCTATTCGAAACTGTCTTATGCCGGAAAAAACCATGCAGTGAGGCCATGCTCTATTACTGGCAGCGGCATTACCAGCGTCTGCAGACATCAGCGCAGAAACTGAAGATGGATTGCCCTGATGAGAGATTACTGCTCGATGATATAGCCACCTTGCTCGAGCAGATGCATCAGGATGAAAATGATCAGAAAGCGTCCACGCAGAGTTATGTGATAAAAATCATCGTCACGCGTGGCACCGGCGAGCGCGGTTACCTGTTTCCTGATAAAAACGATATCAACCGTATCGTCAGCTGTACGCCACTGGCAACAGATTACTCGTCGCTGTTGACAGAAACCCTGTTAAGCGGCGAACTGACCGTATGCCAGCAACAGGTCTCTATCAATGAACAACTGGCCGGATTAAAGCATCTTAACCGCCTGGATAATGTGATGGCGCGAAACGAGTGGAACAAACAGGGATACAGCGGCCACCGGAGCAGGAATAACAACTTTATCGATGGCCTGATGCTGAACGCCGACGGTTTCGTTATCGAAGGCAGTATGAGCAATGTGTTCGCAGTAAGAGGTGATGAGATTATCACACCAGCATTAACCCGGTCCGGTGTCAGAGGTGTGATGCGGGATGTTATCATCGATATAGCAAAAATTATGGGGCTGTCACTTGTGGTCAGGGACATGACTTTAGCGGAGATCTATACCATGGACGAAATATTTATCAGCAACAGCTTAATCGGGTTAAAATCGGTTACTGGACTATCAGCCGGAAATAATGCAGCCGGAAATAACGGCAATCCACAGCAACGGGTGCTGTCACGAAACAGCATCACTCAGAAAATCTTCGATGAAATTATAAGAACAACAGATACATATGCCATCAATCTCTAGTAAAACCATGGATCAGACAACGACGCGTACAGCTGGATTCGGTCCCGTCTCGATATCCCGCTCGAAAGCTCAGGCCGGCCTGTCGATCATATCTTTTGCCATTGCTCTGACCCTGCTGGCCTCGATCTATCTTGCTCTGAAACTCGTCCTGGACATGCACCGGGAGCTCAGGCTGAATGAGCCGGAGACCATCGTGTTCACCCGTGGCAGCAACATCCGTACACTCTCGGCTCAGTTGATAGATCGTGGCCTGTTGCAGAATGAGATCCATGTTCTGATATGGGGAAAAGTACACGGTCAGACCACACAGCTGCAGGCCGGTGAATATCAGATTAATCCGGGCAGCACATTAGCTGAACTGCTCGATGACATGGTGGCGGGCAAGGTCATCCAGCACAATATCACCCTGATCGAAGGCCATACCTTCCGCCAGGTGTTCAAAAACATGACCGAGAATCCTCTGATCACCTCTGAATTAAAAGATCTTTCAGATGAAGCCATAATGAAAAAGATCGGTCACGAAGGCGAGCATCCCGAAGGCCGCTTCTATCCCGATACCTATGCCATCTCCCGCGGCGTTACCGACACCGAGCTGCTGCAGCGAGCCTACCAGGCCATGCAGAAAATCCTGCAGCAGGAATGGCAGGATAGGGAAGAAGGTCTGCCGTTTAAAACGCCCTATGAAGCACTTATCATGGCTTCCATCGTCGAAAAAGAGAGCGCCGTGGCCGAAGAGCGACCGCTGATCGCCGGCCTGTTCGTCAACCGCCTGCGCAAAAGGATGCGACTGCAGACCGATCCCACGGTGATCTATGGCATCGAGAACTACGATGGCAATATCCGTTTCCGGGACCTGCGAAAAGACACGCCGTATAACACCTATACCCGTTACGGCCTGCCGCCGACACCGATCGCCTTGTCTGGCAGAGAAGCGATACACGCGACCCTGCATCCCGATAAGACCAAATACCTGTACTTTGTCGCCTACGGAGACGGCAGCGGACGGCACGTATTTTCGACCAATCTGAAAGATCACGAAAAGGCGGTAGACAAGTATCAGCGTAAAAAACGCTGATAAATGAAAAACGAAAAGTGAAAAATGAAAAATGTACAACAATCGTTCCAGACGATTTATGGTATACGACCTACATGGATGTAGGAAGTGCAGAAAATGCAGGAGCGATTTTAAGTCACTCCATCCCTGGAGATAAAAAGTGAAAAACGAAAAATGAAAAATGATGGTAAATTTATTACATTAGAAGGCATCGAAGGGGTCGGTAAGACTAGTAACCTGTTATATCTCCAGGAGCTGCTTACAAAATCAGGACAGAACTGTGTGCTCACCAGGGAGCCTGGTGGTACCAATCTGGGGGAAGCCCTGCGTGGCCTGTTATTGAGCCATTCCGACGAAAATATGAGCCCTGATGCCGAGTTATTGATGATGTTTGCCGCCAGGGCAGAGCATCTGTCAAAAGTCATCAGACCGGCGCTGGAAAATGGCCAGACCGTATTGTGTGACCGTTTTACCGAGGCGACCTACGCCTACCAGGGCGGTGGTCGACAGCTCGATGTCAGCAAGATCCGTGACCTGGAACAATGGGTGCAGGGCGAGCTTCGGCCCGACCTGACCATCATCCTCGATGCCCCGGTCGACATCGGCCGTGCCCGCGCCAGTAACCGCAGCACCCCGGATCGCATAGAACAGGAAAAAAATGATTTCTTCGAGCGTGTCCGCCAGGCTTATATCGACCTGTCAAAGCAGCATCCAGAACGTATCTGCCTGATCGATGCCTCGGTAAAATTATCAGCCGTGCAGAAACAGATCCACGAAAAACTCGTCGAATACGAAATTTTATAAGCCAACGCTAGGTAATTGATGTCTGTTTATGGCCGGGAGGGGACATCAAGAAAAAACAATATTTCTCGCGCAAAGCCGCAGAGACGCAAAGGAAAAACCTACAGTCTTTAATGTCATCCTGAGCGCAACGCAGTGGAGTCGAAGGATCTTGCTGTGAGGGGCAACCAAGGAGTTAAAGATCCTTCGGCAATTGCTCCTGCATTGCTCTACTAAGCTACATCCATGTAGCGATCCACTACGCTCCGCTTCGGTCAGGATGAC